>JBAWWQ010000018.1:0-13248 GCA_037146655.1 Chlamydiota bacterium
GCATTTATCCTACTTATCTGGTGGTGCTATTCTCTACATCACCTACTTATCAACTTTAATTGGATTTATTATATGGAGTTTTTTGATCCGTCACTACCCGCTTGGAACAGTGGCTCCCTTTACTCTTTTAGTTCCTATTATAGGATTTATAAGCTCATTTCTTGTTTTAAAAGAACCCTTAGAGTATTGGAAAATAGTTGCTGGATTACTTGTTATCATAGGGCTTGCCATTAATATCCTCGGTCAAAGAAACCTTATTGAAAACCAAAAAAAATAATCTATCTTCGCAAGGTTTTAAAAACGAGATACTCTACTGTGGCAATAAGGTTGTTTATTCATCTTATCATAGTAGTGTTGGTGGTATGTTTCAGCTTTGTAAAATAAGCTTGCAGCAGCAAGCTCTGTTGCAATATTTAACCCCTTTTTTTTAAGCTTCTGGATAAGCTTTTCTGCTATTTTTTTTTGATCTTCTGTAAAATAAAAAATCACTGATCGATACTGAGGACCAAGATCTGGACCTTGTCCCATTTTTTGAGTAGGATCATGTATTTCAAAAAAATCCTTAGCCAAAGTTTCATAAGAAACAATTTTAGCATCAAAAATAACTTCCACAGCTTCTACGTGTCCTGTTTTTCCACTACAAACTTCTTCATAGGTCGGATTAACTACGCGGCCCCCTATATAACCCACAGATGTAGCAATAACTCCTTGTCGATCTTTCATTAAGTGCTCAACGCCCCAAAAACACCCCCCAGCAAAAATCGCTTTTTCATAGCCTTCTTTAGTAAGAGCAGATACAAACAATAATGATAAAGAATTAACGCAGTGTCTTGTATTTTTTTGTGTGAAATTCTCTCCTATAAATACATGCCCTAAATGAGCACTGCAATAATTACACTGAATTTCTATACGAAGTCCATCTGGATCAGGAATTCTTTTAACAGATCCATCAAGCTCCTCATCAAAACTTGGCCATCCACATCCTGAAAAAAATTTGCTTTTAGAAAGATATAAAGGTGTGTCGCAACGTTTACAAATGAAAACACCACTTCTCATAAACCTATTGTATTCACCACTATTTGGAGCTTCTGTTTTGCCCTCACAAATAATAGCTTTTTCTTGAGAAGATAATGGATGATATCTATGCATGATACTATTTTTTAATTAACAACTAAAAAGGGATTGCAATACAAATTCCCATAATCACGACCAGAGAAAAAATAAACATTTTCCTAGCCCACGTAGCATGATGCTTACACATAAAACCTTTTATAGAAAACCCAAGCCAAGATAATCCAAGAAGTGTTGCTACTATGAAATAAATAGTCCCTGTATAATGATATACTGTTAATAAAGAAGAGGCTGCTATAAAACCTATAATATAAAGCACCATCTGAATTTTAGTTTTCTGTATACCTCTTTTAAGCGGCAGTACAGGTATGCCTGAAGCCTCATAATCTTGGAGCCTATAGATAGCGATAGCAAAAAAATGGGGCATTTGCCAAAAAGTCATCATTATAAAAAATATTGCAGCACCCATATCCAAGTAATTGGTGACAGCGCAATAACCAATAACTGGTGGTATAGAGCCTGCAATGCTCCCTACCAAAGTAGCATGAGTAGAATAATACTTTAAAAAACTATAGACACCTATATACATAAAAAAACCAAGTAGAGCTATAGCTAAGACTAAAAAATTCACAAAATAAGCCAAGACAAATCCACCCAATAGTAGTAAAACACTTGCAAATAGCATTGCATTTTGCGTTGAAATAACACCTTTTGCAAGAGCCCGATTTTGTGTCCTTACCATTTTTTGATCAAGTTCACGATCAATATAGTTATTAAAAACACAGGCAGACCCAATAATTAGGGAGATTCCAATAAGGGTAACTAAAAACAAAAGGAGATCAAAATGCCCTCTTGATGCAAGGGCAAATCCACCAACTGTTGTGACAGCATTACCCATGATAATACCAGGCTTTGTCAGCAATAAATACTCTATCAGTAAAGGACGTGATGCAGGTATTGATAATCTATTCATGAATTACCCATAGGCAGCATCATGTTATAATTTAAATTATACATGATCCAAATAGAGCCTAGGATAATAACAGCCATAATGACCACTGTAAAAACGAAAAAAACTAGATTCCACCGCGGCTTAGATTCTATCCCTAAATGCATAAACAAAACAAATTGAACTAAAGCTTGTAAAATCGCGAGCCCTAGCACCACAAGGATTAGATGACATTTACAAAGTGTATGTTGTATAGCGATTAAATAAGCAATTAAAGTCAATCCAACTGATGCTAAAAATCCATATATAAGTGGTTTAATACTGATATTCCATCCGTGATGCTGATCCATTATACAACCCCTCCGAGTAGGTAAACGATAGAAAATATAAAGATCCATACGACATTTAAAAATTGCCAAAATAGTTTTAAGCAGGTAATTCTTCGAACACTTGTTTCTGTAAGACCATGCCAACATACGGGCAGTGTAAATACAATGATCCAAAGCAGTCCAAAAATCACATGGATGCTATGGGTTCCTAAAAGAGTGAAAAAAGCTGATAAATATGCACTTTGTTTCCAATCATTACCTGCTTTAATAAATCGACTAAATTCAGAAAACTCCATCCCCATAAAAATAAGGCCCAACAAAAATGTCACCATCAATAAAACTATTGTCCATTTTCTTTCACGGCGATGTGCTGCAACTGCTGCGAGTCCAATTGTAAAACTAGCAAATAGAAAAACCATTGTCTGAATAAGTGTATAAGGGAGGTGAAATAACTGAGCTCCAGAAGGTCCTCCATATGTACTATGACTTAATACTAAAAAAGTTGCAAAAAGTGTTGAGAAGAGCATAAAGTCAGTAAAAAGATATAGCCAAAATCCAAAGATGGTTTTTGAATACATATCGCACCCTTCATGTTTGACTTCATGAGTAGTTTTCATCGTATTTTGTACCTATTTTCTAAAATTTCTACTTCTTTTGCTAATACATAATAGTCTGTATGTTTTTCACATAACCTCAAAATTAAACAAGCAACCATTGCAACACCTGTAATAAGCGCAAGCCAGAACATATACCAAACAATAGCAAACCCAAAAAGAAAACTTAATCCTCCAATATAAACTCCTATCGGAGTAGATCTTGGCATATGAATATCTTCATATGGCATTTTTTTCACTGGTTTAGACTGCTTCATTGCCCAAAAAGCATCTCTTTCATGAACTTGTGGGACAAATGCAAAATTATAAAAAGGTGGTGGTGATCCAATCGACCATTCAAGTGTCCGACCATTCCACGGATCGCCTGTTGTATCTAAATTATTTTTACGCTGTTTAATACTTACAATAAGTTGAAGCACCTGAAAGCCCACACCGCACAAAATAAACACAGCCCCGCAAGCAGCAATAGTAAATAAGGGCTGCCACTGCGTCACATCATAATGATTTAAACGCCGAGTAGCTCCCATAAGACCTAAAATGTACAAGGGAAGAAATGCTTCTAAAAAGCCGATAAACCAAAACCAAAAAGCCCACTTGCCTAAAGTTTCATTTAATTTAAACCCTGTAAACTTAGGAAACCAATAGGAATAACCAGCAAAAGCTCCAAATACGACTCCACCAATAATTGTAGAATGAAAATGCGCAATTAAAAACAAGCTATTGTGCATTTGAAAATCTACTCCAGGTATTGACATTAAAACACCTGTCAACCCACCCAAAGTAAAAATAGCAATAAATCCTAAAAACCAAAGCATAGGCGTTGTAAAGCGTACGCGCCCTCTAACCATGGTAAACAACCAATTAAACACTTTAACACCTGTTGGGACTGCAATAATCATCGTCATAATCCCAAAAAATGCATTCACATTTGCTCCGGCCCCCATGGTAAAAAAGTGGTGCAACCAGACAATAAATGAAAGAAATGTAATGGCTACAATAGCCCATACCATAGTTGCATAACCAAAAAGTTTTTTACTTGAAAATACAGGGACTATCTCAGAAAAAATCCCAAACGCTGGCAAGATAAGGATATAAACTTCAGGATGTCCCCACGCCCAAATTAAGTTAATGTACATCATAGGATTACCTCCAAATTCTGAGGTAAAAATATGGGTATCTAAAAGACGATCTGTTGAAAGCATCGCAAGTGTGGCTGTGAGTATGGGAAAAGCTAAAATCACAAGGACCATACTTGCTAGAGTTGACCAAACAAATATAGGCATCTTCATCAAAGTCATGCCTGGGCATCTCATCTTAAAAATAGTGACTAAAAAATTAATCCCAGAAAGCAAACTACCAGCCCCTGAGATCTGAATCGTCCAAAGCCAATAATCGACCCCTACTCCCGGACTATATTTCAATCCTGAAAGAGGTGGATAAGAAGTCCATCCTGTTCCTGCGAAAACACCTACTACTAAAGAAACTAAAATAAACAGCCCTCCTGAAGAGAAAAGCCAAAAACTTAATGAATTCAAAAAAGGAAATGCCACATCACGGGCCCCAATTTGCAAAGGTAAGACTAAATTAATCACAGCAAACATCAGCCCCATGCCCACAAAGAAAATCATGGTGACACCATGAGCGGTAAAAATTTGCTGAAAATGTGACGCTGTTAAATAACCAGAAGATTCTCCTACGGAAAAAACCTGCTGAGCCCTCATCATGAGTGCATCAATCAACCCTTTAACAAGCATAATGACTGATACAACAAGATACATTGTACCAATTTTTTTATGATCTACTGAAGTCAGCCATTCTTTCCAAAGCCACTTCCACTTCTTAGCATAGGTGAGCCATGCAAATATAGCAATTGCCCCTAAAAACATTGAGAACCCAGCTAAGTACTCAATCCAATCATGTTTAAGTGCTTCTGTTGTTAATCTTCCAAACATACCTTTCCTCTAAAACTACGACACCTATTGAGCTGGCGTCTGATATTTCATGACTATTTGATTAAACAAACCCATGTCCTTAAGTAAATAAAAAGCCTCAGGGTGATAAGCTGATGGTTTAACTAGCTGATTATATTGCTTAAGATTCAGCTGATTATCTGATCGTTTAACTGATCGAACCCACTCATTAAATTCTTTTTGCGAACTTGCTTTAGCCTTAAATGTCATCCCAGCAAATCCATCTCCACTGAGGTTTGCAGAAACCCCTCTAAAAACACCCTCTTCATTAGCTATTAAATGTAATTGAGTCACCATCGCAGGCATTGCATAAATCTGACCACCTAGCGGAGGTATCCAAAAGGAGTTCATGGGAGCATCTGCTGTAATTTCAAAATTAACAGGTGTCTTTTCTGGGAACTGAACAAAATTTATAGTAGCTATCCCCTGCTCTGGATAAATAAATAACCACTTCCACTGCAGAGCCACAACTTGTATTTTAATGGGTTTTTGGCCTGTATCTATAGGTTTGTATGGGTCAAGATCATGACTAGATTTCCAAGTGACAATAGCTAAAATAAGAATAATCACAAAGGGAATACCCCACCAAAGAATTTCAGCTAGATGATTATAAGACCAATCTGGTGCATATTTTGCTTTTTTATTACCTTCTCTATATCTCCAGGCAAAAAACAAGGTGAAAACAAAAACAGGTACCACAACAATCATCATAAGCCCCGTAGCAAATAGCAAAAGCTTACGCTCTTTTATTCCAATCATCCCCTTGGGATTTAAAACGATCACGTGCTCACTTGTTAAAAAACAAGCTGTAGTGATTGCTATACCAATAAAAATAAGAACTAAAATAGCGATTTTGAATTTCTTCTTCATCAAACCAATCCCTGAAACAATTGCTTTAAGTGCAAAAGATATTTTTTATATAAATTTAGACTTCTACATGAAGAAGGGTTCTAATGTCTATAAAAAAATTAATAGCATTGCTGATAAGCGATGAAATAAAAAGTCCCCTGCTAAGTGAACAACTTCTAGGATTCACTTAGCAGGGGATTGGTTTGTTTTAAAAATTATGAACTAAAATTACTTTGAAAACTGCTGAGCAATTACCCATTGCACATAACCAGGACTTCCTGGGCTAGGTGTTTTATTAGCAAGATGATGACTTGCCACCTGATCAATGCTAGTGATCGAATCATATCTAGACAAAGTTCTCTCTAATTTTTTGATAGGAAGATTCTCTCCTATAGAATGACTGTAATCTTTCTCTATTACCTCGCAATCATCTTGATCACCTGGTAAAACATCATAAATGACTTCTTCACAATTTAAATCTTCTTTTCGCATGTAAATAGGTTGTTCCGCTAAAATACGTAACTCTTCCTCTTCTAAAATACTATCCCATGTTTGAGGTGCTTGTTGAAAATTATGACCTACCATAAACGCAGGAAGGTTCTTTACTAAGTCGCCTTTTGGCTGAGGTTGAAACACCATAGATCCTGAATTGTCTGCTTCAACAGAATGAAACACCATAGATCCTGAATTATCTGCTTCAACAGAATGAAACACCATAGATCCTGAATTATCGTTTGTAGAAGATTCACTAGGAATAGAAATCGGACTTGGCGATGCTGCAATTAAATGATCAGAAGGGGTGCTTTCACCTGAACTAAATCCAGAATCCTCTGCAGTAATTTCCTCAATATCCTCTTCATCAAATAGAGGATTTTGTTTTACTATTTTTTCTACCTGCCAAGGTGCAGGCCCTTGTAAAGCTATTGCTCTAGTTTCTGGAAGATTCTTTATCTTAAAACCACAAAACTTTGCTATTTTATCCAAAAAACCCATTAGTTTTGTTGGTTCTAAATCAGCTCTATTTTCTACTGCATAAGATGATAATTCACCTAATCCTTCTATTTGTGATGCCATGTTATTAAACTCCTATTATGTTTATTATTATTTTTAATAAATTTAATTTTATCATAATAATAATTAGTTTGATATTTCTTTTTGGCTTTTTGTTAAAATTTAATTGAAAAACTAAATGAATGAATAATCAACAAGTTGTTAATAACCAAATAGATACACTCTATTGAAAGTCGTATCTATTTGATAATGAAAAGGTTGCATTTTCATGGAATATTCTATAAACAAGACTAAAAACTATTTTATTAGCGCTTTCTTTTGGGCTTTTTCCAATTAAATAATAAAATAGAGACTAAAGCTCCTAAACCAACGGCTATCCAACCCCCTATTTGAAGAGCTGCCGCCACGCCTTTATAATGAGCAATGTCTTCTTTACCCATGTTGATTTGATTTTGAGCAGAATCAGTAAATCCCTTGCCAACCTGTTTTGTAACAGGATTTAACGAAAGAACTTGCTTGCTTTGATTAACTTTACGTTGTGCGCTAGAAACTTCAATTTTTCCTGCCTCTACTTGGGCTGTGATATAAGAAGAAATACCAAACAAACCACATCCAATCAATATAACAAAAACGCCAATGAGCTGCTTAAGATTCATACACCTTCCTTATGAGGTTCTTTTTTTTAGAATTCTCATATTTCAAAAAAAATGTAAAGATCTCTTAATTAGAAGTTTTTAAGATGATTGCTTTTTTTCAAGTTCATCCCATCTGAGATAAAGTTTTTCTATCTGAGTTTCTACAATACTAATAGCTTTACAAACCTCAGAAAGCTTTTGTGTGTCTTTTGCTACTTCTGTCTTTTCTAAAAGATGATTAAGTTCTTTGACTTCAGCTTCAAGCTTTGCAATATTTCCTTCGATCTTGTCGTATTCTTGCTTTTCTGTATAAGATAGCTTATTCTTAGATGGTGTCTGCTCTTTTTTCTTTTCCTTCGTTTGAGGTGTAGTTGGTTTACAAGAGGCTTGCCACTGTTCATAATCTGCATAAAGTTCTGTATTACTTGGATCTCCAAGAGCTAGAAATACATTACAAATCCGATCTAACATACATCGATCATGTGTAATAAGGACGACAGCTCCAGGAAAATCCAAGAGACTTTCTTCCAAAGCTTCTAATGTCGGTATATCAAGATCATTGGTTGGTTCATCTAAAAGAAGTAAATCAGCAGACTGAAGCATTAAATGAGCAATTGCAATACGAGCTCTTTCTCCACCTGATAATTTACCTATCGGCATATCCAAAATATCAGGGGAAAATAAAAACCGTTTGCACCATCCATTTACATGGATAGATTGCCCACGAAAAGTTACATAATCTCCTTGTGGAGAAAGGGCTTCACGCAAAGAAACATTATCTGGCAGTTTTGCTCTATGTTGATCAAAATAAACAACCTTCAGATCATCTGCCTGTTTAAGCGTTCCTTCATCTGGATTTAAATCCCCAGTCATAAGCTTAAGTAGTGTCGTCTTACCCGATCCATTAGGTCCCATAAGACCCATGCGGACTCCTGGAGACAAGGTAAAGTTTAACCCTTTAAACAACGATCTTTTATCTATGTTTTTTGCCAAATTTTTTGCAACAACAAGCTTTCTTGTCTGTCGATCACTAGAAGAAAAATTCAGCGTTGTAGTTTTTTGAGTATTTCTTGTTTGAACCTGGGAGTACTCTTGCAAAAGTTCATGCGCCTCATCTATACGAGATTTAGATTTTGTAGTACGCGCTTTAGGAGACCTACTGAGCCAATCTGTCTCTTTTCTCACATCGGTAGCTAAGGAGCGTTCATATTGAAGCTGACCTTGTAAAAATTGCTCTTTTTTCTCTAAAAATTGCTGATAAGGCCCATCAATCCCAAACATTCCACTTGGATAGGCTCGATTAATCTCCATAATACGATTTGTTACATTTTGAAGAAAATACCTGTCATGACTTACAAGTAAATACCCTTGCACTTCTCGCAAAAGAAATTTTTCAAGCCATAAAATGCCTTCAACATCAAGATGATTTGTCGGCTCATCTAAAAGAAGTAAATCTGGCTCTCTTATAAGCTGCTGCGCTAAACTTAATCTTTTTTTCCAGCCACCAGAAAGTTTTGCTGCTGAGGGCTCCTCTCCCGTAAATCCAAGCTTACTAAGCCACATCTCAGCTAAATACTCTTTTTCATAATCTTCTTTATCTAAAACATCCTTGACTGCATCTAACAAAACTTGTTTAGGCTCAATATCAAGAAATTCACAAGATTGTGGCACATACCCTATTTTCAACCCCTTTTTAAAAGATAGAGTCCCTGTATCAAGCTTCTCAATGCCGGCTAAAATTTTTAATAAAGTAGATTTTCCAGAACCATTAGGTCCAATAAGGCCGATACGATCATTTGCAAAAACACTTAAAGATAAGTTTTTAAAAAGATCTCGTGAACCAAAAGATTTAGAGACAGCTTGGCAGCTGAGAAATAAAGGTGTTGTCATAGATGATATTGTAGAAAGAACTTTGAATTTTTTCTACCAAAAAGTTTTAAATAAACCCGATAAACGAATTTAAATAAAATTATTTAGAATTTTTTTTAACATTTCTTTAATTTAGGACCGACTTTTGTATCTTCAATGATATAACCATGTGCTAAAATAGCATTACGATGAGTATCAGCAAGTGCCCATTTTTTTTCTTTTCTTGCAAGCTCTCTTTGTTCTAACAGCTGCATAACAACTTCTGGAAACTCTCCTTCTTGATCAAAAGGAATGCATCCTAAAACCTGATCAAACTGTTTAAAAAGAGCAAGTGCTTCTTTAGCCTCTTTAGAGCTTACTTGATTTTGATCACATAAACTATTGAGATCTCTGACTAAATCAAAAACAGCAGCTAATGCTTGTGATATAGCTAAATCATCTCCTAATGCTTCATCAAAATTATGTTTAGCTACATCTAAGTACTGACGCGCTTCATGAAATGTCATAACGTCTTCTATAGAGCTATGACTAATTTCTGTAAGCCTTACAATCATGTCTGCTAATCTTCTTAAAGAATGCCTAGCAGCCTCCAACCCCTGAAAAGTAAAATTAAGTTGCGTACGATAATGAGTCTGCAAAAGTAAATACCGAATTTCTGCACCTTGGTATCCTCTATCTAAAAGATCACGAAGTGTATAAAAATTTCCGAGTCGTTTTGACATCTTTTTTCCATCTACAAGAAGATGCTGACCATGCAACCAATGTCTCACAAAAAGCTTACCTGTACAACACTCAGATTGAGCAATTTCATTTTCATGGTGAGGGAAAATGTTATCTACTCCACCTACGTGAATATCGAGTGTATCTCCCAAGAGTTTCCTAGCCATAGCAGAACATTCAATATGCCATCCAGGCCTGCCTCTACCAAAAGGGCTTTCCCAAAAGACCTCCCCATCTCGGGTCGTATCATAAGCTTTCCATAAAACAAAATCGGCTACATGATCTTTTTCATATTCATCGCATTCAATTCGATTAGAACCACCCGCTTCTAACTCATCTAAACATAAATGAGACAACCTTCCATAAGAAGGAAAAGACTTTATACGAAAATAAACACTAGCATCCTTGCCCTGATAAGCATAACCCTTATCTAAAAGAGTTTGAATCATCGCTGTCATCTCAGAAATATATTCTGTAGCTGCTGGGTACTCTTCTACAGGTTGAATATTCAGGGTTTTTAAATCTTCAAAAAATGCTTTTTTATAAGGAGCTACAAATTCTTGCAGAGACACCTTATGATCTAAAGCACCCTTTATGGTTTTATCATCTACATCTGTAAGATTCATGACTTGATGAATTGGGAATCCAAAATATAGAATAGACCGTCTTAATAAATCTTCAAATACAAACGTTCTAAGATTTCCTATATGGACATAATTATAGATAGTAGGCCCGCATGTATACATCCGAATCACTTTTGATTCAGAAAGAATAAGAGGCTCTTTACGTTTTGTCTCTGTATTATAAAAAACTAATTGACTCTTTTTCATAGACATGCCCATTCATTAAGTTGGCGATAATGAACCTTACCCGTTCCGGTTATTGGAATTTCTTTGACCTTCTTAACCTCTGAGATTTTCATAATTCTTCCAAATCCAGATTCACGAAGCCCCATATTCACCTGATCTCTTGTTACAGCAAAAGTTGTAAAAAGAACAATGGCTGGCTTATCTAGTTTTTCATTCACTCCAATAGCTAAAGATGTCTCTTGCATACTTGGGTCGGTCCAACCTTCTTTTTTAGCAATGATCATGAGCTCCTCTTCTAATGCATTTAAGCTCACCATCTCTCCACCAATTTTCACAAACCGTTTGAGTCTGCCACCTAGAATTAAATATCCTTCATCATCAATTGATCCTAAATCACCACTTCTATACCATCTCCTCCCTTGGATTTGAATAAATGGATCTTTAATACCTTGTCCCAAATATCCATTAAATACGCTATCCCCATAAATACAGACTTCCCCAACTTGATTTTTACCTAATACTTCATGAGACTCTGGATTAATCACACAAAGTTCCACATTAGAAAGAGGTTGTCCTACTCCTTTTCTTGCTCGATCGGGTCTTGCTATCGTAACAGCAGGAGAGCACTCTGTTATCCCATATCCTTCTATCATTTTATGATTAGGCCCTAATGAGTCTACATAATCAAAGAGTTCCTGAGGCGCCCTTTCAGCCCCTGTCACAAATAATTTTATACTCTTAAGTTGCTGCGGTGTAG
Organism: Chlamydiota bacterium; assembly: GCA_037146655.1. Classification (GTDB taxonomy): domain Bacteria; phylum Chlamydiota; class Chlamydiia; order Chlamydiales; genus JBAWWQ01. The sequence goes on from JBAWWQ010000018.1 coordinate 11,584, forward strand.
CTATCGAGAAAAAATTCTTAAAAAAACTAGGGGCACAGCAAAAAATAGAGATTTTCCAGTTAAATACATCCTTTACCATCCCTTTAACATTTGTAGGATCTGGTGCATAAAAAACTCTCATCCCCGATAAAACAGGAAAAGTCCCTGTTACATTAAAGCCAAAAGAATGAAATGGAGGTAGCACCCCATAAAACACATCTTCTTTTTCCATAGAAATACATGGAAAAGCTGCTCTTTGATTTTCTAAAAGGTTTTTATGGGACAAAGGAACTGCCTTAGGATAAGTTTCTGTTCCACTTGTAAACAAGATGACAGCAGGATCACTTTCTCTTACTGTTTTTTCTAATCCTAATTTTTTAAGCAGCCTTCTAGGTTTATTCCATGATAGTTTTAACCCTTTTAATTTGTCTTTAAGACTGATGCTATGTTTTACATCTTCTAACGTCACAATCAAGCGATCTAAATCCCCTAAATCCAAACTATCTACTTTGTTTAGAAACTTAGAAGAGCTAAGAATTACTTGAAGGTTGAGTAGCTCTGCCGCATAATTTAAAGAACGAACCCCTACAGTCCAATTCAACATAGCAGGAACTTTCCCTGCTAATAAACAAGCAAAAATTGTAATATAAGTCCCTACTGATGAAGGAAGCATAATCCCTATGTAATCACCTGGATAGTCTTTAATTTTTTGAGCAAGGACCAAAGCCGCAAGCTTCATTTTCTTATAAGTTAAAACAGATGAATTAGCGTCAGCACATGCACTATATTTCTCAAGCCTCTCACAAACTCTTAAAAAGGCCTCTTGAATTGTTTTCCCATCAGGCTTTTCTACTCTAGGACGATCTTCTTCAACGGGCCATCCTGATGCTACAACCTTTTCTTCTTTTTCTTCTTTTTCAAAATATCCAGCAGCAGCCACCATGACATCACCTACAGTTGCCAACCGCTCATTTTGAATATTTCTTACCCCATATTCTAAATCTAAAAATGTATAGATGTTTGCAACATCTAAAGAATCTAGCCCAAGATCGCTTGCTAAATTTTGGTCTTCTTTGATTTTATTGGGATTGATATCTGCAAGCTCTCCGAGCTTTTCTAAAATAGTTTTTTTCAAAATACTAGAAACCTCTATTTTCTTTATAATAGAAGGTTTTTTCTCTTGAACCTCAGCATTATATGTAACTTCTGGATAAACTTCTTTATTCCGTGCATAGGAAACTAGTTTTAAAGGTTCATCTGTCACTGTGCAGCCTTTATCAGAAACATAAGCATTATACCATTTTTCCAAATATTTATTAATTTCTAGGCGAGAACCTTGTCTTGGAAAATCTTGAGGATCAACCTCTAACTCAACTAAAACCTTTCTTCTAGGAGCAAAGAAAATCCAATTTTTAAAAAGAACTTTAGCACCAGTTAAAAACACCTCCCAAAATGGAGGAACCTGACCTGTAATAGCTCTTGAAAAACAACTACCCCATAAGCCCGTAGTACGGATAAGGACAATTTTTACATCCGGACACTCATGAATCAGCCGATGAATAAACGAATTTCCCCCAATCACCTCATACCCTGCTTTTTTTAAATGACCAGATGGATAGATGATAAAGTTTTCCCCATTTTCAAGTCCTTTTTTCATTGCAATGAAAAAAGGACTTGAAAATGGGG
>JBAWWQ010000019.1:0-13086 GCA_037146655.1 Chlamydiota bacterium
GCTATGTATGCTTATTTAGATAAACTTGGCATCTCTAAAGACGCTTATGGCGGTATTTTTTATGTGTTTTTAAGAGGGGCGGAAGCGTTTACAAGCAATGGAGTATACCACGTTATATGACAACTGGTTGTTTTGAAAATATTGATATCGTTTTTTCTAGGAAACTTCTTGGCCTAAATGCTGATGTAGCGGCTAGCTTAGCTTTGAGTTATTTGTTTGCTGCATGTCGACAAGGGCATCATTGTGTAAGTTTAAAAGAAACCACTATTTTTCCTATGTTGCAAGGAAGTTTTGATGGTAAACAGATTAAAAAAGGCTTTTTAGAGTTGCCGCAGGATATAGTTCAAGAAGTGTCAGATCATTTGAATTTAAAGCCTATTGTAAAATGCAGAGATCATTTTTATTTGCAGAAATATTTTCTTTTAGAAGAGAAGATTTTATGCAATCTTCGTCGATTGCTTAACGGCTCCTTAAACTTGATTTTTAATCAAAATCTTATAGAAAATCATCTTGATGTGTATGCAGCAAAACTTAATAACGATCAAAAAAAAGCTGTGATGCAAAGCTTGTCTTCCCCTATTTCTTTGTTAACGGGTGGTCCTGGGACTGGAAAAACTTATACGGTTAAATATCTTTTAAAAACCTACTTGAGTCTTTGTAGAGAGGTTCAGGTTTCTCCTAGGGTTTTAATTGCAGCGCCAACAGGAAAGGCTGCAGCTACCCTTAGAGAGAAATTAGATGGACTAGCGCAGCATCAAATAGAAATTCTTACGTTACATCGGGCTCTAAAAATCCAAAGGCAACAAGATCTTAAAAAACCCAGAGTTCTTTTACATGATTTGATTGTTGTTGATGAGTGTTCTATGGTAGACCTTCATTTATGGACAGCTCTATTTTCTGCTATTGCAGTTGGATCTCGTGTTATTTTAATGGGTGATCCTTATCAGCTTCCTCCTGTTGAAACAGGCATGATTTTTCAGGAGTTATTTCAAGCGTTACCTTCTTCTTCTTTAAATATTTGTATGAGAACAGAAGCTAAGCAACTTGTTGATATTGCTTCTGCTGTAAAAACGGGGAATATGGATCTTGTGCAGGGGTATTTAGAAGAAACGAGCTCTGAATTGTCTATTTATGAATTTGAAAATGAGGTTGATATTTTACAATTAGCACCTTGGCAAAAAGTGGATTATTTTGTGGATTTAAAAAAGAGGTGCATTTTAAGTCCGAAGCTTGAGGGTCCGTGGGGTGTTAATACGTTAAATAAACAGCTCTATGCTTTGCATGATAAGAGTTGCTCCAGAGAATCTTATAAGATGGTACCTATCATTATTACAAAAACAGATTATGCACATCAGCATTATAATCGGGCCACAGGTTTTCTCGTTGAGCATAAAGATGTTAATGTGCTCGATTATGCAATTTTTGAGTCTAAAGGGGATAAACAATTTGACAAATCGCAGCTTCCGCCTTATCAAGAAGCTTATGCCCTTTCTGTACACAAAAGTCAGGGTAGTGAATATGAAGAAGTGTTTCTTTTTCTCCCTGAGGGTTCCCAAGTATTTGGTCGAGAGATTATTTATACAGCAATTACTCGAGCAAAATGCTGTGTCACAATTTTTGCTAAAAAAAATGTTCTTCAGCAGTGCCTATTCATAGATGGAAAAAAACATTCTGCTTTATCGGAAAGATTAATAGAACTTTAGTTTTACAGAAAAATCTTAATACAAATCCCTTGAATAGAAATCGAGAAGTCATCACTATTTCGGCTTTTAAATCAGCTTTAAAAGGGATTTTATGATTCGATATTTAACAAGATATTTTCTTTTTGTATGCCTAAGTTTTTTTGGTGTTTTGCATGCATTTGAAGATAAAGAGTTGGAAGAAGACCCCTTAATAAGGTTACAACAAGAACTTAAAGAAGTGATTTTCCATGCTGATGAAACAGCACAGATTGGAATAAAGGTTGTCTCTTTGAAAGATGGCACGACTTTATTTGAGATGAATGCTAATCAGAAGTTTATTCCAGGTGCTTCAATTAAGCTACTTACAGCGGCTGCTGCTTTTAAAAATTTAGGACCTCATTTTTGTTTTGAAACCAAGCTTTTTTCAGATGGTGAAATTGAATTGGGTAAGTTAAAAGGGAATTTGTACGTTGAAGGGGCGGGAGATCCTTCTTTAAAAAGTACAGCATTTGAAGATTTAATTTTTCAATTAAAGCTTAGAAATATTTTAGAAATTGATGGCGACTTAGTATTTGATGCATCTGAATTTGATGACGTTGCTTTAGGACCTGGATGGATGTGGGATGAAAAAATTGAATTTCGTAATTCTCCTGTAGATGCGCTAACGATGAATCATAGTGCTGTTAAAATTTGGGTGAAACCTTCAGATGTGGTTAAGCAAGGACCTTTTATTCTTATGCAACCTGAGGTTCCTGGCCTTATTATTGAAAATCATGCAAATATGGAAGAGATTGAGCCTTCAAAAACAGCTATTGTTGTTAGTAAAAGAGATGTAATGGACAAAGATATTTTACGCGTAGATGGGAAGATGGCTTTAAAAAGTCGAATGCTTCAGTTTAGAATTCCAGTAAAAAATCCATTGCTTTATGCAGCAACGGAATTTTCAGTAAAACTAAAAAACCATCATATCAAACATTTAGGCAAAATTCGATTTGAAAAAAAACCAGAAGCAGTAAGCGTATTGGCAACTTATTTGTCCGACCCTTTAAGTTATCTTGTGATGTCGATGTTAAAAAATAACGATGATCTTTACGCAAATTGTTTATTTAAAAAAATGGGACGAGTTAAATATGGGAAACCAGGAACATGGTCAAATGGTAGTCAGGCTGTTCGAGATACATTAGCTTCTATTTGTCAGGAAGATTTTGTGGATGCGGTTATTTTGGATGGGAGTGGAGAGTCTCGTTATAATAGAATTAGCCCACATCTTATGACGACATTTTTGCAAATGATGTATAATGAGTTCATTTACGCTCCTGAATTTATTGCATCTTTGCCAGTAGCTGGATCTGATCAAGCATTAAGAAAAAGATTAAAAGAACATCGGTTGCATGGAAAAATCCGAGTACAGCCTGGAACACTCAAAGGAGTTTCTTCTTTATCAGGATATGTGACAACTAAAAATCATGAATGGTTAGCTATAAGTATTATGATTAATGGTTTTATTAAGACCAATAAAGAGGTTAAACTCGGAATAGAAGATCGTATTTGTAGTATTTTATCCCAGTTTTTAAGGAAGCCATAATGGAAACTGTTATTGCACTTTTTGTAGAAAAAGAAGCAAGAGTACTTTTTTTAGAAAATGCATCGGATCTAGAAAGAGTTTTTTATGAACTACCTTCTGGAAGTGTTTATCCTAATGAATCGCAGCAACAAGCTTTACAGCGGATTTTAATGGAAACAGTTCGATTGTCTCTCAAAGAAGTTGTACGGTTGTTGACTTATAAAGAGAGGATAAAAGAGGGTGAGACTACAAGAACAATTTATTTTATTGTAGACATCCATGATCCAGAAGATATTATTTTAAATAAGCATCGTGGTTTTGGTTGGGTAGAACCCAAAGAGGCCTTTGGGTATCCCATTAAAGAAGAGCTTAGAGAAATTCTAGATCTTTACTTAAAAATTAAACAGCTTTAGCAAACTTAGATTTTGTTCTGTCAGCTTTGTTTTGTTTAAAAACGCCAGTCTTAACGCCTTTATCCATTAAGCTGAATAAAGCGCTAAGCTTTTCTTCTGCTTTTGCTTTATCAGATGTTTTAATAGCTTCTTCTAAAACACGCACTGTTGTTTTAACACTTGAGCGGAATTGCTTATTATGTAGACGTCTTCTTTCGTCTTGTATATCTCTTTTTAAAGCTGTTGGTCTTTTGACTTTTTTGTTTTTTACTGATTTTTCTTCTGCCATATAAAACCCATGGTATATGTTTTTTCTGGAAGTATAACAAGTCTTGGAAAATACGTCAAAGTTGCTCTATGATAGAAAACAGAATTATTTAAAAGACCCAGAGGTTTCAATGAATTTTTTACCAAAAAAAGGAGTTTGGGGAGCTTTTTTCCTCTTAAGCTCTGCCGTTACATTGTGGTTTTGTGTCCAAGCGAGCTTGCAATTAATCCCTTATTGGCGCCTTTCTGAGGAAACCCATGGTTACATAGATAATTTTTTAGTCCAAGAGATCACCCAAGAAAAATATGCGGTAAGAGCTTTTTATCATTATCAGGTAGGTGATCAAACCTATAAGGGTGAAACGACTTTTAAGGCCCCTATTTTTTTAAATCCGGCAGCTGCAAAGCAGCATATTGAAAAATATTGGAATGAAAAGGAGTGGGATGTTTGGTATTCACTAAAAACGCCGTCGTATGCTAGTTTACAAAAATTATTTCCGTTTAAGGCAATATTTAATGCGGTTTTATCTGTAGGTGTTCTTTTTTATTTTGTATGGTTGAGAAGTTATGTAGCAAAAATGAGCTAAGGTCAACTACCCCTCCCTAAAAGGAGAGGCTTGAAAAATAAATTCAAGCCCCATGTTGACCAGCCTAAGTCCTTAACTCGACTACGTTAGGAGCGAATATATAGTTACCTTGGGATGCCGCCCCAGTCCCAAGCTCTAAGATAGATGGTTAAACACGCAGAATGGTTAAGCGCGTGCTGTCTATACGTAAACCGCTTCATAACATTGGCGAGGGGAACATTACCCACAAGGCGAAAGCTTAAGTGGAGATTGCACGTAAGTGCTAGGGGGAGCAATCCCCCGCTTTTATAACAATTTAACTTAAGGAGCAGCATTTTCTCCCCGCCCTAAAGGACGATGTATCCACGCTGTCATATTGATGAAATTTGCTTAAAAAGCAAATAAAGCAAGGTTTTAATAATTTTTTTAAATCTTAAGGGAAACAGCATAAATTGAAAACCATTTTGATGAATGATTAAATCTTTGTCAATAACTTCTTGACATTTAGAGCCGTTCATAAGAAAATCTGGTCAATTGGAATTCTTAGAATTGGTAATTTTTTTTAGAGGCATATGAGCAATCCAGGTCACCAGGTATTTGATCCGCAGCAGCATCAAAAGTTAGAAGAGTTGATTGCAATAGCTAAAGAACAAGGTTTTTTAACTTACGAAGAGATTAATGAAGTTCTTCCGATGAATTTCGACACCCCGGAGTTAATCGATCAAGTTCTTATTTTTCTTAGCGGTATGGATATTCAAATCTTAAACCAAGCCGAAGTTGAGAGACAAAAGGAAAGGAAAAAAGAAGCTAAGGAGCTAGAAACTTTACCGAAAAGACCCGAAGGTTCTTCGGATGATCCTGTTAGAATGTATCTTAAGGAAATGGGATCAGTTCCTCTACTTACACGTGAAGAAGAGGTTGAGATTTCTAAGAGGATTGAGAAAGCTCAGATACAAATTGAACGTATTATTATGAGATTTCGTTATTCTGTCCGAGAAACGATTTCTATCGCCCAATATTTGATTACTGGGAAGGAACGTTTTGATAAGATTGTAACTGAGAAAGAAATCAAAGATAAGCAGCAATTCCTTAATATTTTATCAAAACTCTGTCAGTCTTTGGTTAAAGAAAACGATTTATTACAAGATTACTTAGAAAAACTTGCGAATCCAGCTTTAAAAAAAGTTGATCAGGTGAAGATTCATGAAGATATTGAGAAATGTCGTATTAGAACACAAGCCTATCTTCGTCGCATGCATTTTAGACATAATATCATTGATGACTTTGGTGAGGTGATTTTAACGGCTTATAATCGCTTTCTGCAATTAGAAAAAGAAATTCAGGAATTGATACCTAGGGCTGAAAAAAATCGTTTTGCAGCAGCTAAGCTTTTAGCAGCAAAACGTAAGCTTGTTAAAAGAGAATTAGCAGGTGGTAGAACATTAGATGAGTTTAAAAAAGATGTCAGGATGCTTCAAAGGTGGATGGATAAAAGCCAAGAAGCTAAGCGTGAAATGGTAGAGTCTAATCTACGCCTTGTTATCTCTATTGCAAAAAAATATACAAACCGTGGTCTATCCTTTTTGGATTTAATTCAAGAAGGAAATATGGGCCTTATGAAGGCGGTAGAAAAATTTGAATACCGTCGAGGGTATAAGTTTTCAACCTATGCCACATGGTGGATTCGCCAAGCTGTAACAAGAGCGATTGCGGATCAAGCTCGTACAATTCGTATTCCAGTCCACATGATTGAGACAATTAACAAAGTCTTGCGTGGTGCTAAAAAACTTATGATGGAAACGGGGAAAGAACCATCTCCTGAAGAATTAGCTAAAGAGCTGGGCTTAACACCTGAAAGAGTGCGTGAGATTTATAAAATTGCTCAACATCCAATTTCTTTACAAGCAGAAGTGGGTGATAGTGGGGAAAGTCAGTTTGGCGATTTTCTTGAAGATACTGCCATTGAATCTCCAGCAGAAGCGACTGGGTATTCTATCTTAAAAGACAAGATGGGAGAAGTATTAAGTACTTTAACAGATCGAGAGAGAACTGTATTGATTGAGCGATTTGGTCTTCTTGATGGTAAGCCTAAAACGTTGGAAGAAGTAGGGATTCGTTTTAAAGTTACACGAGAAAGGGTTAGACAAATTGAAGCCAAAGCCTTGCGTAAAATGCGACATCCTACAAGATCTAAACAGTTGCAAGCCTTTTTAGACCTTATCGAAGCAGAATAGTTTTTAAGCACTGACAAAAATGTTGGTGCTTAAAATTTCAAAACCATCAATGTGTTTGTAAGTTCCTTATTCAGTTAATGCCATCATATTTATATCAGTACCGTGTTTTAGAATCTGATTCAAATTTTTCTATCAGTAGTGTTTGTGCATATATGGTACTTGAATGGTTACTTATCGGAGGAAAAGTATATATATAATTTTGTATCTGGTAACAGTGTATTGGATCCTGTTGTGGCGTAAATTAGTTCGACAAGATTATCTTCAGAAGCTTTATCAATCTGCTCTAGCAATAAAAGGACTTCTTTTGAGGGATTTTTTTTATCATAAGACAGGCATTTCTAACTTGAATTTCATCAATGATTTGAAATAGATTTTATATGGAGTGTACCGGGATCGAACCGGTTACCTCAACAATGCCATTGTTGCGCTCTACCAATTGAGCTAACACCCCAAAACGAAGCTAAATTGTAAACCTTCAAAGGTTTTTGTGACAATATGATTTTGATTTTTTAAATTGTAATAAACAGGATGTTTTACAGGTTTTTAGTTAGAAAATGATATTTTTGTGAAAATTTAAAATAAAGCATAAGCATTGAGTAAATTTTATAGCTTTCACATGTTCTATAACATAGGGGCCGATTCTTTTCTAAAGAACCAAGCCTGCATTATTGCTTAAAATTCACTATCTGAAAAAAGACTTTTTTTGACATCTTAGATGTAAGATAAAACAACTAACAAGATTACAAGGAAATTGTATGGGGTATTTTAGTCATATGGAAACGCTTCCTCACGATTCGATTTTTGAGCTTATGTGGGCATTTAAAAGAGATCCTAGACCTAAGAAAATCGATTTAAGTGTGGGTATCTATTACAATCAGCAGCTGGGACTCGATATTTTAAAAAGTGTGAAAAAGGCTGAAGAAGCGTTTGTAGAGCTGGAAGTAGAAAAAGCTTATCTTCCTATTGATGGAAATAGTTCATTTATAGAAGGTACTAAGAAACTTCTTTTTGGAGAAGTATTGACCACTCGATTAGGTGGGGCTATTTATGGAGCTCAAACAGTTGGTGGAACAGCTTCTTTAAGAGTGGGAGGAGAGTTTTTGGCAAAAGCCGTTTCTTCAGTTATCCATTTATCCGATCCTACGTGGGCTAACCATCCAGCTATTTTTGCAAGAGCTGGTTTAAAAACGGCTATTTATCCTTATTACTCTATGCAAACAAATAGGCTTGTATTCGATGATATGATGCAGTATTTAAAAACATTGCCTCCTAAATCAGTTGTTTTATTACATGGTTGTTGTCATAACCCAACAGGATGTGATCCTACCCAGCAGCAGTGGAAAGAGATTTCTTCTCTAATGTTGAAAAAACAGTTAATCCCTTTTTTTGATGTAGCTTATCAAGGATTTGGTGATGGTTTAGAAGAAGATGCTTTTGCTGTTCGTTATTTTGCAGAGCAAGGGCATGAAATGCTTATTAGTTTTTCTTATTCTAAGATTTTTGGATTGTACGCAGAGCGTGTAGGGGCCTTGTTCCTTGTTGCTGCAAGTGAAAAAGAGGCTGTGATAGGATCTACTCATATTAGGGCTTTAATTCGAGCTAATTATTCCAATCCTCCTAAACATGGAGCAGTTATTGTTTCGTATGTGCTCAATGATGAGAAATTAAAAGCACTTTGGTTATCTGAACTTGAAAAAATGAGACGGCGTATTATAGATATGCGCAGTTTGCTTTATGATATTTTAAGTGAAAAAACTAAGAGAAAAGACTACACCTATTTAAGTGATGCTAAAGGGATGTTTTGTTTTACAGGGCTTGAAAAATCTCAAGTTGAGAGGTTGATAGATGAGTATGGAATTTATATGCTTAAAACGGGGCGTATTAATGTAACAGGGCTTAATGAAGATAATATTCATTATGTTGGAGATGCTATTATTAAAGTGAGTGAAGGATAATTATGAGAAAAGATTTTAAGTCTTATCTAATTTTAGCAAGTCTATTATCATTTCTTTGGATATTACCTAAAAGCTTTACTGAAAAATTAAGAGAGGGAGTCGTTAATATAGGTTCAAAGTTTCATCATAAGAAACCAATTTATGAGATAGATTCTGCAAATTTAGAAGAGTTAAAACTTGAAAACATGCTTTTATCTCAACAAATACAAGAGATTAAAGAATATCTTGATTCTAGTGAATTTTTAGAAGAGCAGGGATCTAAACTTGAGAAAATTCAACAACAGGAAGTTAAAACATCTGATACTAGGGAGTTAGCTTTTTTTAAAAGACGTGAAAAGCATCTTTTAGAAAGATTAAATCATCATATGCATGCATTGACTGCAAAAGTTGTGTATAGAGACCCCGCATTTTGGAATAGCTTTTTCTGGATTGATGTAGGACAAGAGGATAATAAAGCTTTAGAACATGAGGTTATAGCGCTTAATAGTCCTGTTGTGAAGGGAGAGAATCTTGTTGGAGTGATTGATTATGTAGGGACAAAAAGGTCACGTGTCAGATTAATTACAGATGCTAGTATGTGTATTTCTGTGAGGGTGCTTCGAGGTTCTGAGCAAAATACTCTTTTACTACAGCAGTTAGATAGTGTAATGCAAAATTTAAAATTTTGTAGAGGTGTCTTTTTTTCTGATGAAGAACAAGAAAGCACTCTAAACATTTTAAAACACCTACAAGAGAATATTCAAACATCTGTACAGGATCGTTACTTAGCTAAGGGAGAGCTTCGTGGATCGAGCGAACCTTTATGGCGGGCTCGCCAGTCTTTGCTTAAGGGGGTAGGATTTAATTATGATTATGAAGATGAAGAAGGGCCTTCAAGAGATTTAAGAACGGGAATGATTTTGAATAAAAAACTAGGAATTCATCCTGAAGCTCTTTTAAAAGAGGGAGACCTCTTAGTGACCACTGGAATGGATGGGGTATTTCAAGAAGGGCTTCATGTAGCGCTTATTGAAAAAGTGGAGCTTTTAGAAGAAGGGGCTATAGCCTATGATTTATGGGCGAAATCAACAATCCCTTATTTATACGAAGTTTCTAGGGTCAGTGTATTACCTCCTTTATCCCAAGGGGAGTCATTTTAACTATTTTTTTGTATAATAAGCTAAAAGTAGTAGTAGGGCTATGCTAACAACAGCTATCGGCAAAAGAATTGTATAAAGATATAGGTGCAAATAAGCCGCCCCTAGAGCAAATAAAGCTAGAACTATCCCTGTAATAAGCAAGGAGGGTTCTATATAGATTCCAGCAATAAGTAGGGTAAAAGCGAGCATGGTGACAATAGATAGTTCTGCTGCAAATGTTCCCATTACACCAACTTTTACAAAAAGGGATAGTAAAAATATAGAGCCTAGAAAAGCTATCCATAAAAAACATTCTCTTATAAGAGAAGTAAAGCTAAAGCTGTGAAACTCTTTTCTAAGATGCCAACTTAACCAAAGGCATAAAAGGGCAGAGGTAATAGCTGTAGCCCTCCAATAGATCCAGGATGTTTTTTGCCATAGATCAGTTAAAACAAGTCCAAAAAAAGAAAGGATTATAATAAGCGTTCCTACGATAAATCTTGCTTTCCAAGGGTATAGCAGCCTAGGCTGTTGTGATTCTGACTCTTCATCCATATGAGTATCCTTAGTTAGTTTAAGATAAATTAAGGCTTTTTTAGATATTTACCAAAAGAAAATAATCGATTACATTGCAGAAAGATTAAAAAAGAGGTAAATATCGTGCTACTAGGCAAATTTTATTTAGGGCTGATACCTTTTGGTAACAAGCTTCAGTCTCTATTACTACTGATTATTCGTCTTTGTTGGGGATGGTTATTTTTTACTACGGGTCTTAGTAAATTCATGGATATTCAATCGGTTATTAGTTATTTCACATCACTTGGATTACCAATGCCGGCTTTGAGTGCTTATGCAGCATCTTCTATAGAATTAATAGGTGGTATTTGTTTGTTTTTTGGTGTGGCTTCTAGGTTGATTTGTATTCCCCTAATAGGAAATATGACTGTTGCCTTTTTAGCAGCAGAATCTGCTGCAGTTGTGACAATTTTTTTAAATCCCATTAATTTTATCACTAGGACTCCATTTACATTCCTTTTTGTAGCAGTTTTGATTTTTGTGTTTGGTCCCGGAAAAATTTCAGTAGATTATTTGCTTGTGAAATTTGTGTTTAAAATAAAGTGACTAATTTTTCTGTGATGGAAAATTATGAAAATTGGGTTTTTTTATAAGGTGCCATTTTGATGCTTTAGCTGTGGCCTTTATTTCAGCTGAAGGAGTGGGATAGTGGACATAGACAGGAATTGTCCCTAAATCTTTGTCTTGTTCTTCTCGTGGTTCGAGTTTTTGCTCCAAAGGGAATGTAATTATTTGATAGGCAGGTTTTGTTAATAGTAGATAACTATGACCTGGGATTTTATTTTTAAGTAGTCTGTGAATGAGAATAACATCGACTCCTGAAAGTTCTTGAAAATTCCCGATTTTATCGATGGTTGCTTTGCCATAGTGAGCGATAATTTTGAGATTTAAATACTCGATATTTAAACAGCCTCCACATTGACAGTCGGTTGATGCAGTCATTGTTTTAAGTTCTTTTTTAAAGATATCAAAAAGATAAAGAAGAGTTTTTCCAAGGGAAAAACGATCGTTTTTATACTTTTCAGGCATATTATCTTTTAGTAGATAAAAAAAGATTGCATCCCCCTCTATTTTTGCGATTTCGAAGGGAAGTTGTACTTCCTTAATAATAGAATTAAGAAGTTTAATAACGATCAAAGTGCCGTGTGTATAGTCCATTTGGTTTTTTAGCATATAGTCTGTGTATCCGCTGATATCGGCTATGAAAAAGAACATTTTTTGGGAGCTATTATTCATGATAATTTCTTTGGTTCGGTGTTAACCAGGATTTTAGTATCCAGGTATTGATCCAAGAAGCAAGTGCATGGTTAGCCTCTTCATAAGCAGATCCACCTATGGTTTCTAAAGAGTCACAGGCTTTTTCAATAGTCATTCCCTTTTGGATACAATCAAGAAGGATCCAGTGACCTTCGCTAATTGGTTGATGTATAATTGCTTGGTTATAATTTTTGTAGAGAACAAAGTAGTAGTTTTTTTCTTTTGAAAGCAGAGGAAAGTCGTGATCGATCCAAAAAATTGGATCTTTTTGTAAAAGTGCAGTTCGAAATGTAAAGAGATCAAAAGGCAATGCAAAGAGTTTAACATGAGGTTGAAGAGAGAGAGGAGTATTTAGAAGATTTTCTGAAAAACAAACTTTTTTGGGACAAGCGGCGCTAAATGCGGCATCGTAGGCTAAGTCTAATAAAGCTGAGTATAGAATAAGGGGCTTGTCGTTTTCTAAATAACTTTCTTTAATCCAATTAGGCATTTGCAATCCAAGCATTGAAAGAGACCAGTGGCGGGGTTGATATTTGCTTAAATAGGGCACACCTATAGACAAATTAAAATCGATATAACCAAAAAGCCTAATGAGTGTTGGGAAAATTTGATGAAGGCAAGAAAGTAGACGCCACCAATATTGTTGATGATAAATCCCCATTCTTTCTTTTGGTAATAGATGCTGACTTGGATAAATGTAATAGCATGCTTCTTTTTCAATAGATCGATTAGTGACCATTTGATTGTTTTCATCAATCGGAAGTGTAAGAACAGTTTGAAACCAGTATTGGAGTTCAAAAAGAGCAGGTGGTGCTTTAGGTGTTGATGGTAGCATGGTTTTTCTGAAATGTTTTGGCTCTTAGGGCTTCTTTCCAGGTATCTTCAAAAGAAAGAAAATTATCATCCCATTCTAAAAGGGTGGAAACGCCCTTTGTTTTTGCATAGACTTTGGCATAAATATCCCAGACCTCATCACAAACATGGTCATTATGGGTATCTAATACATAACTTCCATAATCGGTATGACCTGCTAAGTGGATTTGAACTACTTTTTCTATAGGGATATTATTGTAGTAATCTTTGGGATCAAAACCATGGTTGCGGCTTGAAACATAAATATTATTCACATCTAGCATCATTAAAACATCGGCCTTCTCGACGATAGCGCTATAAAATTCCCATTCAGGCATTTGATCTTGTTTGAACGTCACATAGGAAGAAAGATTTTCTAGTGCAAAGGGGATTTCTAGGTAGTCTTGGACGATTTTAGCTCTTTGTGCGACATAATCAATAACTTCTTGCGTATAAGGAAGTGGTAGAAGATCGTGAAAATGAGCACCTTTGAGTTGTCCCCAGCATAAATGATCCGAAATCCAGGGGGTTTTTGTTTTTCGAGCAAGGGCTTTAAGTTTTTTAAGATACTCAAAATTAAGAGGATCTGGGCTACCAATAGCAAGAGATACCCCATGTTGAAC
>JBAWWQ010000020.1:0-13068 GCA_037146655.1 Chlamydiota bacterium
ATGCATAAAGGAGAGTTTGAAGGCAACTTACCTAAAGTCCCTATGCACCTATATAATATTACAATTATTAGACCTCTTTTTTACATCTGCGAACAAGATGTCATAGAGTTTGCTCGTCACTATGGATTTGCTAGAATCACCTGTCAATGCCCTGTTGGACAATTTTCCAAAAGAAAAAAGGTCGAGCAATATTTACAAAAAATGGAAAATGACTTCCCTAACCTTAGAATAAACTTAGCAACTGCTGGACTGAAATATGGCTCTAAAAAAGCCTTATGCCCCGATCTACTTAAGCAGTGAATGCGCTTTGTGGAATTTGAGCTAAAAAATGCTCATAAAACTTTTTATGGGTCTCAATTTTATTTAAGTTATTTCGAAACTCTCTTAGATAATTTAAAGCCTGCTGCGTTTGCATATTTTTACGAAACGGATCTTGATCATTTAACTGTTTACAATACACTTTAATTTCTTTTTCAAGCTTTGCCACACTTAAATAAAACTCAGGATGAAACTGTGTTAGCAAAATAGAAGTCCCGTTTCTATTACCCATCATAAGCTTTGGGATATCCCCATCCTTAGCAATAACCTTTAAAGAAGCCCCAAGCTTTTCTACAGCTTGATGATGCGCTGAAAAACCCCATATTTTTGTGTCCTGAAGAAGGTTTTGGATAACCTCTACCGTCTCCAACTCAGATGTATACTCAAATTCCTTAACCCCACTTTGAGGACCTACTGTTTTTAATGTTCCGCCTAAATAAACATTTGCAACCTGACTTCCTCTACATGTTCCTAAAAGAGGTTTGTTTTCTGCAAAAGCCCTCTTAATCACCATAAACTCTAAAGCTGTTCTTCTATAATCGATGGGCTCATCAGATGAAGTTGGCTCTCCCCTATAAAAAACAGACTCTACATCATCTCCACCAGATAAAATAACACTATGAGCTGCCTCTACAATCGCCTCCGCCCGCTTTTGCAACCTATCTAACAAGGCTGTTTTTTCAAGATTAGAAGCTATATAATCTCCACGACTTAGAAAGTGCTTTAGATCATTTTCATCTACGATAGTCAGCTTTTGATCTATCTCTTTTCGCAAAATATCTATATCAACATCTTCTGAAAAGATCTCAAACGGCATAACTATAGCATCTTGATCTTTTAAAGCTTTTCTAATCTCCCCCGCGTAATGAAACCTATCATTAAACGACCAGGTCAAGGCTACAACAGGCTTTGTAAAGATGTTCTCACTACAATTTATAAACACAAACTGCTTCTTAGCATCCGCTAAAATACAATTAGTTAAACTAGCATTCTTAATCAAAGCATTTTTCATTTGAGCATGCAAAAAGCAAGCTCCTTCTAAAACGCTACTGTCGATTTCAAATTTTTCATGCTTAGAATCGTTAAATGTAACATCTGTTAAATCTACCTTTTCAAAGCGGAGACTATTTGAAGAGCTTTTATAAAAATCAGCTTCTTTTAAAAAGCAATTTTGAAATGTTGTATTAGCAAAAATCGTATGCAAAAATCTCGCTTGCCGCATTTGGCATTTATCAAACCGTATCTTATCAAAAGCACTATTATCAAATATCGCATTAGAGAAATCACACTTTTTAAAGTGTAAATTCTTAAAAATTAGCCGACTTAAGTCGGCTGATTTAGCATCAATTCCTTCAATATAACTAGATACATTATCTTGAATTAGGTATTTTTCAAAATCAATTACGTCTGAACTCGCTTCTAATCGCTTCTGACTAATTTTTTCTAAATAATGATTCCATTCTTCTTGTTTTAAAACATTTCCCAGCCAATTTCTTTTAACAGTAAAAAAAGAATCTTTTGCAAAACACACTCGAATACTACCTAAAAGGATATTTGCAAGTGTTTCAATATAACGACCCTGTCTAAACTCGTTATAAGAAGTATAAAATTCTTGCCCCGCTTGCATCAATAAAGAACATAACAGCCACTCAGGCGTTATGTAAATTACAGAAGCCACATAAGCTACGGATGCAGCCACTTGCATTAACCCACTAGCAACCCCTTGAAAATCTCTTCGATGAAATGCGAGACTTATATGATACCCTTGCATCCCAACACTCACCCCTTGAGTTGCAACAACTGATATAACTGGCATCAATACTGTCGATACAACCATAGAAACTAAAAAAGCCGTCGAGACCATCTTTTTAGCACATTCACTCCACACACCTCGCCCAAATGCACTATAACCCTCTTTCAGTTGCAGTCCACTATTAACTATCCCTAAACTAACACCCATTATTTTTGCTGTAGGTGCATGTAAATTTAAAAAAGGAAGAGCTAAATCTATTCCTCTTTTAATGCTATGAGGATGTAACCAAGAGCTCTCTTGTAAATAAGGATCTCTTCGCATATTGCTATTAATGTTCGACACAATTAAATACTCACACTTAATTCAAAATTAAAACAAAGTGTGTATTATATTTCTTTTGATCAAATAAAGTAAAATTATCAAAAATTTTATATTAAAATATTAAATAATTCACTTGATTAACGAAGCTTAGAATTAGTTTTTGACTGAGAATGCGAAATTTTGTATCATGCTACTTTACAAGAACCTATAGACGTCGTTTATGATTTTTTCGAAAATAGCAGCTTTTGCCATCTACCTTTTAGTACTACTCGGGGTCGCACTTTTTTCTTATAAAAAAAACCAAACTTCTAGTGATTATATTATTGGTGGAAGAGGATTAAATTTTTGGTTAACAGCCTTAGCAGCCCACGCAAGTGATATGAGTAGCTGGCTACTTATGGCTTACCCCGCTGTTATTTACACACAAGGTCTTTTCCAAGCTTGGATTGAGATAGGTCTTGTTATCTTTATGTATCTCAACTGGCGTTTTGTTGCTCCAAAAATTCGTCAAGCAACTGAAAAATACAACAGCATGACCCTCTCTTCTTTCTTTGAAAGTCGCTATAATGACACATCAGGTTTAATCCGTATTATCACAGCCTTAATGCTATTTCTTTTTTACACAATCTATATCTCTGCAGGATTAATAGGTCTGGGGCTTTTATTAGAATCTTTATTTAACTGTAACTACCACCTTGGTATTACAATCGGCATCTGCGTTGTCATCCCCTATCTTTTTATCGGTGGGTATGTCACTTTAGCTTGGACTGATTTGTTCCAAGGATTGTTTTTAATGCTAGTATGTCTTTTTGTACCATTTTACGTGCTAAGCTATTCTATTGATGGATTTCATTCTATTGCACTAGCTGCAAAACTCAACCATGTTTCTTTAGAATTGCTACCAGATTTTAGCCCCTACACTATTACTCAGATCCTTCTAATTTTTGGAGGTTGGGGTCTTGGTTATTTTGGGCAGCCTCATATTATCACAAAATTTATGGGGATCAAAAAAATCTCTGAAATGAAAAAAGCCATGTATGTAGGTATGTCTTGGCAAATCATTACCCTTTCTTGTGCAACACTGATTGGATTAATAGGCATTGCCTATCACCCAAAAGTTTTGGTTAATCCACAGCTTGTATTTGTTTCCATGGTAACAGAAATTTTTTCTCCTATGCTAGCTACCTTTATCCTATGCGCAATCTTTGCTGCTACTATTTCAACTATGGACTCTCAAATTCTTGTTCTTATCTCCTCTTTAGCAGAAGATTTCTATAAAAGGGTATTTCATAAAAATGCTACCTCTAAAACTATTCTATTAGTTTCTAGAATATCTATTTTTATTGTATCTGCCGTTGCTTACTCCATTGCATTCACTAAATTTAGCACCATTTTCTCTTTAGTTTCCTATGCATGGTCGGGCCTCGGTGCCACTTTCGGTCCTATTTTAATTTTAGGTCTTTTTACAAAAAGTTCTAACAAATATGGAGCATGGGCCGGTATTTCATCTGGAGGAATTACTGCAGCTATTTGGCCATATTTTAATCATTTATTCAAAACAGACATCCCCTCTATTATTCCAGGTTTTTTTATAAGTCTTGCAGCAATCTGGGTTGTCTCTATGCTCACTAAACAAAAGCACCTTCGCCTACAACAAATACTGGAAAAGGAACAATCTTAATGTCTGAAAAAAAACTCCACCTACTTCTTACTAATGACGATGGTATCAATTCTGCAGGAATACGCTACCTTTGGGAAGGTCTTAAAGATAAAGCCAATATCACAATTGTAGCGCCCGATAAAGAACGTTCTGGCTCAGGAGCCGCTGCCACCTTTGATCATATTACCATCACTGCTGTGAATTGGGAGCCTCCAACAAAAGCTTATAAGGTCTCCGGAACTCCTGTTGACTGCGTAAGAACAGCTCTTAGCATTTTACTAGAAACTCCTCCAGATATGATTATATCTGGAATTAATCATGGAACAAATTCTGGCAGAACCATTGTATATAGCGGTACTATTGGAGCTGTTATTGAAGGAGTACTTCGCAACATTCCCGGCGTCGCATTTTCTTACTGGAAATATGATACAGAAGCTTTTAGTCATACCACGAAATATATCTGGCCTATTGTCGATTACCTTTCTAAACAGCCCATACCTCATGGAAGCTTTTATAATGTTAACTTTCCAGAACATCTTGATGAAAAAATCAAAGGATTTAAAGTGGTTCCCCATGGTTTTTCTGGGTGGGTAGAAAACCCCAAACAACAATTTCACCCTGATGGTCTTTTGCAATATAGTATGCATGGAACATGGATAGATCATCACGAACCAGAGGGAACAGATGTCCACTACCTCAAACAAGGTTATATTACTGCAGCACCTATTCACATCGCGCAATTAACAGATTTTAATTTATTAGAATTACATAAAGATAGCTTCGAACGCTCTTTTCAAGAGTATTTTCAAACACTTACCGCTGCACCGACTTAAGGCGTTATTTCTTTCCTGTTTTTCTTTCATAGATATCGAGCTTATCTAACATGTCTGCCTGCACATCTTCTAGCCAATTTTTGGCCCCCTCTACTTCCACACAGACCCTGTGCATTTCATAACGTAGCCTATCGTTTTCAAGCGCCTGATTAAGTCCAACACCCTCCACCTGATCCTTCAAACAAACATCAGAAGCTTTAATCATAAGCGTTGTTAAGCGCCTCATTTTTTTCTTAAGCTTAACCTCTTTTTGCATTAAATCTTCATAACTATGAATCTCTTCAAAGTCTTTACGTAGATCCTGAACAAGCATACACCCTTTTCGAGTATAATCTTGACTACTTTGACAACCATATAGACAAAGCAAAACAATTAAAAAATTAGATAGCAGCAGTTTTTTCACAACGGACAAGCTCGGTAAGACACACATCAACAATTGGATATTTTTCCCATTCACTATCATCAAAATGCCACCACTCAGTTGGTAAAGGCAAAAAGCCCCCACTCATCATCACATCTTCTAAAAGCTGTCTATTAGCAAGTACTTTCTGAGGCAATTGCTCATAATCACGATGTGCACGCTTTGTCATTTCATCAATGGGAGTAGGCATTTCAAGTTCATTACCTGAAAAATCCACTAAAGTCACATCTATTGCAGCCCCACGATTGTGTTTAGATCCAACTGCCGGATCTGCCACATAACGAGGATCTCCTATTAAATCCCAAAAAGCCTTAGTAACACTATAGGGTCTGTAACCATCAAAAACTTTTAAACCAAGATGAAGTTTCTCTAACTCTTGCTGCACTTTAGCAAGCTTCATCGCAACCTTACGTCTTAAATAGCACCTAGCAACTGGATAATGCACCTGCTTAGTAAAATTGTTTTTAGTTGCATAAATAATTTCTAACTGAATTGATGGACAAATTTTCTCTATATCCACAAAATCACTATCAGCTCTTTCCATACAATGCCCCTAATTTTTCTTAACGAAGTTTTTTTAGCATAGAAAATTGAAGGATTTAGAGTCACCTAGAATTTCACAAACCTTCGCATGCTTATAGCTCCAATGTTTTTAGGTAACACTCAAAATAAAAAGAAGAAACCATATAGTAAATTTTTAAAAAATCCATATGAGTCTCTTTGTTTTTTAGCACTCTAAAAAGACTTCAATAATTTATCACAGACACGAAAATTTATATTGAGAAAAAATAGAATTATTAGTAAAGTGTAGGCTCTTTAAGAGGGCGCATAGCTCAGTTGGTAGAGCTCCTGTCTTACACACAGGTGGTCATAGGTTCGAGTCCTGTTGCGCCCATTTTTTTACAGCTCTTGCGGGAGTAGTTCAATTGGTTAGAGCACCAGCCTGTCACGCTGGAAGTTGCGGGTTCGAGTCCCGTCTCTCGCGCAAGTCAGGGCATCTTATAGATGCCCTATTTTAAATAACGATTCACACATTTTTTTCTGTACAATCATACACATAGCTTTTATCTTGATGTAAAATAAGGATGGAATAATGCTACCGACAACCCACACTCAACAAAAATCTTGGAAAAAAACAGCACTTTCTTATTTTTGGATTACGGTAGGGGCATTTTTAGCCGCTGCATCAATTCGAGTTTTTCTATTCCCTAATCATTTAATTGACGGTGGAATCGTTGGAGTTTCTCTAATTTATGCAAGACTTTTTGGAGATAAGTATCTCTCTTTTGCACTTCTTTTACTCAACCTCCCTTTCATCTATCTAGCTTATAAACATATTAGAAAAACCTTTGTTATACAAATGTTTATCGCAGTTGTTCTTTTTGCTATTTTTTTAAGCATATCAGAATGGATTCCCCCATTTCATGGAGAAATGCTAGAAATCATCGTCATAGGCGGAGCTATCTTAGGTATTGGGGTTGGACTTATTATCCGAAACGGCAGTTGCCTAGACGGAACAGAAATCCTTGCAATTATTATTAACCATAAAAAAGGATTTACTGTTGGTCAAGTCGTCTTGTTCATTAACATCTTTATCTTTGGCGCCTATGGAGCCATCTTTCAAGATTGGCATATAGCTTTTGGATCTTTAATGACCTATATCGTAGCTTTTAAAATGCTTGATCTTGTTATCATGGGCCTTGACGAGCTAAAATCTGTTCTTATCATCTCATCAAAACCTAAAGAACTCACAGAAATCATTATGCATGAACTTGGCCTTGGTCTAACTATCATGTATGGCAGAGGAGGTTATACAGGTGATGCTAGAGAAATCCTTTTTGTAATCGTTGAACGTTTAGACCTAGCTGACCTAAAACAACTCATCTTAAGAGTGGATCCTAGTGCTTTTATGGCGGTTGAAAACCTTCATGAAGTTGTCTATGGTAAAGAAGCTAAACTAGCTGCACATAACCTTAAAAAGAAAAAGTCAAAGAGCCTGCTTCTTTAACGAAAGCTTTTAAGTAAAGCCCATACTCGCTAGCTTGATATTTAACTGCAAGACTTTCTAATTGTTCCAAAGAAATCCATCCATTAATAAAAGCAAGTTCTTCAATACATGCTATTTGAATCCCTTGCCTTTCCTGGATTGTTTGAACATACGATGATGCTTTATGTAAAGCATCATGCGTTCCAGTATCTAGCCATGCAAATCCCTTTTCAAAAAGCTTCACTTGAAGCTGCCCTTTTTCTAGATAAATTTGATTGACATCGGTAATCTCTAACTCACCTCGCTTAGAAGGCTTAAGGTTTTTCGCAATCGAGACAACTTGATGGTCATAAAAATATAACCCTGTAATAGCAAAAGATGATGGTGGATTTTCAGGTTTTTCAACAACACCTCTTACCTTAAAGGCTTCATCAAAATCAATCACACCATATCGCGAGGGGTTATGAACTTGATATCCAAAAATTATCCCACCATGATCATGGGTAACACAATTTTGCAATAAGCTACGCAAACTTGATCCGTAAAAGATATTATCACCCAAAATTAAAGAAACCGACTCTCCAGCAATAAATTCTTCCGCTAGCAAAAAAGCTTGAGCAATACCTTCAGGTTTTAATTGAACTTGATAAGAAAAACAAAGACCGAGCTCTTCTCCACTTCCAAAAAGTCTTTGAAATCTTGGGAGATCTTCAGCTGTAGAAATAATAAGAATCTCTCGTATGCCAGCTAACATCAAAACAGATAAAGGGTAATAAATCATCGGCTTATCATAAACGGGCAACAGCTGCTTACTTGTTGCCAAAGTGTTAGGATAAAGTCTAGATCCTGTTCCGCCTGCTAAGATAATTCCCTTCATCTTGAGCTCTATTTAGAGGAGTTTAATTGAAAATCACAACCACTTTCAACTAATTTATCCACAAAATCAAGAGCATAAATACCCGATAAAAACGTTTCATGATTTAACATAAATTCATGAAAAGGAATCGTTGTATCTACATTGCCAATATGAAATTCTCTTAAAGCTCTTTTAGCAATACGAATCACCTCTTCTCTTGTCATTCCCTTTACAATAAGCTTTGCAATCATTGAATCATAATTAGGAGGAATCTTATATCCAGAATAACAAGCACTATCTATACGCACATGAGGCCCCCCTGGGGGCGTATAGTATTCTAGCATACCTGGGCATGGACAAAATTGCTTAGAAGGATTCTCCGCATTAATACGAAATTGCATCGCATGGCCTGTAAGAACTACGTCTTTTTGTTTTAAAGCAAGTTTTTCTCCTTGAGCCATTTTAATCTGCTGAACAATCAGATCTAATCCCGTTACCTCTTCTGTAATTGTATGCTCTACTTGAATCCTTGTATTCACTTCCATGAAATAGAAATTTTTCTTCTCATCGAGCAAAAACTCCACCGTACCTACAGTGGCATATTTTGCAGCTTTTGCAATAGCAACTGCCGCTTCCCCTATTTTTTTGCGTAAAGCCGGCGTTAAAATAGGGCTTGGAGTCTCTTCAATAAGCTTTTGTCTTCTTCTTTGTATCGTACAATCTCTTTCTCCTAAATAAATGCAATTGCCATATTTATCTGCAAGCAATTGAATTTCAATATGCCTTGGATTTTGAATCATTTTTTCTAAATACACATCAGCATTACCAAATGAAACTTCCGCCTCTGTTTTTGCTTGTACAAATTTTTTCCTAAAATCTTCAGGATCATAAGCGACTCTAATACCCTTGCCACCACCACCAGCAGAAGCTTTAATAAAAATAGGATAACCAAGCTTTGAAGCAACCTCTATGCCATGATCTACCGTTCCTACAACACCATCAGATCCAGGAATAATTGGACATTTTGCTTTCTTAGCTATTTCCTTTGCCTGCACTTTATCACCTAAAAGGGCAATCGTAGAAGATGAGGGACCAATAAATGTTAAATCACAACTTTCACAAATCGCTGCAAATTTTGCGTTCTCACTTAAAAATCCATAACCTGGATGAACAGCATCAGCTCCTGTAATTTCACACGCTGAAATAATATTAGGAATTTTTAAATAGGATTTAGACGAAGCCGCCTCCCCTATACACACCGCTTCATCTGCATGTAGTACATGCAGCGCTTCAGCATCTGCTTGTGAATAAACAGCAACAGTCTGCAATCCAAGGTCGTGACACGCCCTAATAATTCTAACAGCAATCTCACCACGATTTGCAATCAATACTTTTTTCATCATTCAACTCGAAATAATCTTGTTCCAAACTCAACAGCATGTCCATTTTCTACACAAATCTCAACAATTTTCCCTTTAATGCCTGCTTTGATCTCATTCATTACTTTCATTGCTTCAATAATACAAACAATACTACCTTCATCTACAACACCACCAATTGCCACAAACGGAGGATCTGATGGAGAAGCTGTCTTATAAAATGTGCCTACCATGGGAGATGTAATATACTGACCAGATACTTCCTGGTGCTGCGCTACCTGAATCGGCATAAGTCCTTTCGTGCTTTCAACGGGCATAGACATCATTTGAGGCGATACTTGATGCGAAATTCCCATCACCGCTGGTTTTTCCAAATGAATTTCACACCCTTTTTCATCCTTAAGAGTCAACTTACTCAGCTTAGAATCTTCTAACAATCGCATTAACTCTTTAATTTGCTCAATATCCATAACCCACTCCTTAAACCCTTTGAATATACCCATTTGTTTGTGTATCGACTTTGACAATATCTCCTGACTCAACAAAAGATGGCACTTCTATCTTGGCACCTGTTTCTAAAACAGCTAACTTACCAGCATTTGCTACAGCAAGCTTACTTGGCATATTCTCAATCTTTACAATCATCAACTCTAAAAACTGAGGAAGTTCCACAGAAAATATCGTTGCGCCATAAAACAAGGCTTTTAATTGGATTCCTTCTTTTAAATAATGAATTTTATCCGCAATAATCGAGGAGGATACAAGCACCTGTTCTAAATCTTCAATATCCAAAAACAAATAATCTTTCCCTTCCATATAAAGAAATTCTAAGTTTTTTTCGATTAAAAAGACCTCTTGAACGGGTTGATCTACCTTGAAATTTTTTTCAATAACCTCATCACTTATAAGATTCTTAAGCTTTGTTTTAATAAAAGGAACACCCTTAGCAACGGTTACCTTGACGCTAGACTCTACTCTGTAGACTTTCCCATCTACAGAAATGGTCATTCCAGGATTGATTTGTTGATTTACCGCTGTCATACTTATTTCCTTAATTTAAGATTTTTCTAATTGGAGAATAATAGATTTTAGTTGATCTAAAGAAGCAATTGAAAAATCAATCTCTTGTGCATCTTTTTTTTGATGCAATCCTCTTCCCCATCTCATATGGATTGTAAAACAACCTAATCCCTTTGCTGGAGACAAATCCCTTGCAACTCGATCACCACATACAACAACATCTCTAGGTAGAAATTTCAAATCCCCTAAAATCTGCTCGTAATATTGTTTCTTACTACCCTCTTTACAGACCACTATCCTACTAAAAATTGAGGTATCAATACCAGCTTTTTTCATTTTTTCAAGTTGGATGTCTAAAACCCCTGCACTCACAATGGCTAAACTATGTTTTTTAGATAAATCAAATAAAGTTTCTATAGCGCCCTTTGTAGGCAAAATATCTTGTTCAAAATCCTGATTATGATAAACCTCATGGCAAGCGACTTCTAATAATTTTCCTTGGGGTGCATCATGTATTTCTAAGAATTCTTTTAAAGCATGTAAAGTACTTTCTGAATATGAATCAATCATTTTTAACATCTCTAAAGCCCTAGGAAAATGATCTATCATAAGACCATGATTCATCATAGCTTGCAATGCCTTATATAACTTATAAGGAACAATAGATCCTGAGGTGTCTATTAAGGTATCGTCTAAATCAAAGATGATTAACAATATACATCAACTCTTGTGCCAGTTTATAGGGATCATGTCTAATAAGATTTCTTTTAATCAGATCCGACCCCACAGGCTTGGCAATAACACCAAGAAGGTCAGCTTCAATTACTCTAGAATCTACTAAATCATTCTCTACAAGTTTACCTTCTTCTGCATAAATATCAATCAATTCCTTAGGAGGCTTTTCTTTATTTACAATAATAAAATCAAAAACATCTTTTCCGATAAACTTCACAAGCTCCTGGATATAATGACTTACAGAAAAGTCCGTTGTTTGCCCTTTTCTATTCATTAAATTAGATATAAAGATTTTTTTTGCCTGTGTTTGCAAAATAGACTCAACAATGCCTTCCACTAAAAGATTAGGGATTAAAGATGTGTGCAATCCTCCTGGACCAAGAATAACAACATCGGCATTTAAAATTTCTGATAAAGCTTCTTTATTAGCCTGAGGGTATGGTTCTAAATAAATACTATGATATCCTTGGTCGATTTCCTTAGATAAATAGATTTCCTTTTCTCCTTCTAGGATTTTATAATTTTTTAAAATCATTCTAAGTCTTGTTTGATGCGTAGTAACAGGGATGACTTTGCCACGTATAGCCATAATCTTCCCTACTTCTTCAACAGCTTTTTCAAAACTACCCGTTACCTTTTCCAAAGCAGATAAAAGAAGGTTTCCAAAACTATGTCCGCCTAATCCTCCATTTTCAAACCGATAATTCATAAGACTGCGCATAAGTCTTGACGAGTTAGACAAGGCAACAATGCACTGTCTAACATCCCCTGGAGGTAGCACCCCTAATTCATCACGCAAAATCCCAGTGCTCCCCCCATCATCGGCCATAGACACAATAGCACTAAGATCAACCTGACAATTTTTTAATCCCTTTAAAACAGAAAAATTACCTGTTCCACCACCAATCACTACAATTTTCTTCATGGATTTAAAGCTTTCAATTTTTGAATACGCGCAGCCATATCCCCCTTAAATAAGTAGGTTCCAGCGACTAAATTATTTGCTCCAGCTTCCACACATAGTGGTGCTGTTTTATCATCAATACCTCCATCTACCTGAATATCTAATTCTGGTGAATCTTTAGTCCGATACTGCTCATATATCTGTCTAGTAAAACGAATCTTATCCAAAACTTCTGGTAGAAATGCTTGCCCACCAAACCCTGGATGGACTGTCATTAAAAGAATTAAATCACATTTTGTTAAATACTTAGGAATCATGGATTCAGATGTTTCAGGACAAAATGCAAGACCAGACTTAATACCACATTTACGAATATAAGCTAAAAGATCATCAACATCTTCTGTTGCTTCAAAATGAAATGTAATTCGATCTGCCCCACTTTCAATAAGCCTTTCAACATAATCTAAAGGATTATACACCATAATATGCACATCCAAAAAGAGATTAGTGGCTTTATTAACGGCGGCTAAAGCCCTAGGCGAGAGACTAAGATTAGGGACAAAATGCCCATCCATAATATCAAAATGAATTGCATCAGCTCCGGCATCCTCTATTCTTTTAGCTTCATCAGCCAGTCTACCAAAATCTGCTGCAAAAATCGAAGGTTCTATCTTTAATAGAGATTGTGTACCCATAAATCACCTGTAGAATAATCCAAGCCTCGATAAGCTATAAGTTTTACGCTCAAAAGTCAAGCGCACCTTTTAATATTTGAAAAAAGAATCTCTTTTTTTCCTCATCATGTTCTAAATAAATAAACCCTAAATGAATACCATCTACTGTTTGCAAATGTATTTGAATAAGTTTTCTAGATAAAATCC
>JBAWWQ010000021.1:0-12791 GCA_037146655.1 Chlamydiota bacterium
AAATGCGGCTATTACTTTTTTTGAAAAAACAAGAATTTCTTATTCTAAAGAAGAAATACAAGGTATAATTCTAGACATCCTTTTAACCTGCGAGCAAACTTGTCCTGGTTTTGAAAATACCTTCTTACATACAATCGATAAAGCAAAACCTCGTTCAGAAGCTAATAACACTACATGGGCTATAAATCATCTTTTAGATAGTTACCCATTGCTAAAAAAAGCCCTGCAAAACGCTCTTAAATTTGCATTCAACCAACAAGCAGCAACACCTACAGCAACACCTACAGCAACACCTACAGCAACACCTACAGTTCCTACTACAACTGAAGAGTTGCTAGAAGCATTAAATCCAAAAGCACCTACTCAACCAACTACACAACCTTCATCAAATCGTCTTATCGATTTTGTGGATTCTTTTTTGAAAATGTTTCCCTCTCTTCCTTCTTCTAGCGTCGCTATGTGCGCTACTTCTTTAGAAAGCGTTTTAACCTCCTCTTATTTTACAGCCTTTATCAATAAACAATCAGATGAAACAAAAAATTTTTTAAACTCTTTAAGAGCTACAACTACTGAAGCCTTAACCAAGGCTAAAACTTCTCAAAATCTAGATGATTTTAAACAAGCATTCACAGTTTTTAAAGACATTTATAACAAGCACCATCTCACCTTAGATGGGTTCACATTAAATACACTTTTAGAAAAATCCGACTCTAACCACCTTGAAACTCTTGAAAATAAAATCACCGATTTACATCAACAGTTTACTAAAAATCAGATTAAAAAAAATCCAGATATCGATTGGTCTGACACACAAAAAATTGATACAAAAATTAAACATCAACAAGAACTTCTATCAGAAAATCTACAAGACAAACTCACCTACGAACTAATTTTTAAAAATTTCATGGGATCTAAAAACGATACTGATGCTGTATTTTATAAAATAAAAGCAGCGCAAAAACTTAAAAATTCAAAAGCAGAAAGATCTAAAGTCTTTATTGATGAATTAAAAATAGAAATCAATAAAAGCTCAAAAAACCTCTTATCTAAACTAATTCTTAAATGCTTTCTACCACTTTTTCATCATTTAATAGGTCGTTATACAAAAGGCTTTATTACCAACCTCTTCGAATCTATTAATTCTACTCTTGATAAAATTGATAAAACAGATCTCGTAATACGCACTAGCAACTGTTTTTCTCAATACAATGCAATATTAAATGAGTGGAGCACTCTTCCTGAAGGGGGGGATAAAATCCCTGTTATTAAAAAGCTTATTACAGAGTCTAAATATCTCAAATATAACAATGAAAATTATACACAGAAAAACCTCTACAATAAAGTCTCTGACAATTTAATTAACAAATATTTCACCGTTTATGAAAATTCAAAAGACAACACAACCCCTTCTTCTAAATTAATTCGTCTAATAAAAAAAGCTAATGATTTTGCAATGAAAAAGCTTTTTGCTTCAAACAACATTTTCGCTTCAGGGGCAAATCGCTTATTCACAGGGGTAAAAATTATTACCGTAACTGCCCCTACTTATATTATCCTTGGATCTATTCTACCTCTAGTAAGTGTTTTTGAAGGCTTTGTGAATCGGTTAACAAAGTTAATACTTCGAAAAACACTTAGCAACTTTAACACAATTGAATCATTAGTCACTTCTACTAGAAGTGGCGTTTACGATAACAACCCCTATGTGCATGCCATCACAAGCTTTTTAGCAGATCAATTAGAAGAGCTAAGCACAACGATTGAAAAATCTATGGTCCCTACTGACACAAATGCTGTTAAGCCTACTGAAGATCCTCAAGTCTCATTACTTACAAGGTCTTTATTAAAATCTACATTTGAACACCTTTTTGAAATCCTTAATAAAAACCAAATAAAGACACAAGAAAAACTCAAAGAATTTTTAAAGAATAAAAGTCTTGTAAATATAGCTGATGAAAAATTCGTGCAAGTTATTTTGCCAGGTATCATTGAAAGCATTATTGATGTAACGCTCTTAGCTTCAAATTCTTTAAATAAAGCATCTTTACAACAACCAATTTCTCTCCTTTTAGATCAGCTTAATGAAATCATCACCCTACCTGAAGACACCTCTACAAAAGCCTTAAAAGAAAAAAAATTAAATCATCAAATTGCTGAAGCAAAAATCACTAAATATAGTGATAAAATTTTAAACCAACTTATTAAAAAAACTGTCGATGATAGCATTAACTCGTTCGGTAAATCTAGCCCTAAATTTGCAGAAAATATGCAGACATGGTTACAAACAGCCTTAGATGGTGACTCTGGTCATATTAAAAAATGGAATGCTCTGTTAACTGACTTCAATAATCCTCAAAAAACAGATCAAGAGCGTTTTAATACCATGGACGAATTTTATAATTCTATGAAAAATTTTATTGATGAATGTAAAGATAAACATGATCAAATTAAGCAACTTCCTTCCAGAACTGCTGAAGCACTAGATGCTCAATTTACTCATATCATTAATCCTTTATTTGCATTATCCAATGAAATCGATGGAGTCTTAGCGCTGTATAAAAATCAAAACCTCATTTATAAGACTAAGGAAGATAGACACCATTTTATAGCACTTGAAAAAGCCTATCAAAGTCTAGAAAAAAATTTCACCCTCATGAAAACAGATCCATGGTTAGAAACACCTGTCCAAGCAGACTTTACCACCATTAAAGAAAACTCTAAATTTATTAATATAGCTTTATCCGACTTAAAAAATAAACAAACTCTGCTATTAAGAGATGCTAGTTCATACGAAGACTTTTTAAATCTTATAAATCTTGAAAAGCAAAACCTACGGGAAAAGTCTATTTCTGATATCGATACATCTTATCTACCTACACTCAACATCGTAAAAGATCTACAAGCAAATGCTCAGGACCTTATAAACAAGAAAAATAACTATCTAAGAAATCATCGATTTTGGCATTCAAATCGACAAGATCCTTTTATAATCGCTCATAAGAATTTCTTAGATAAGTTAAAAAAGATCCCTGTACCACAAACACGTGCCCTATTAATTGATAAATTAAATGGATTATATTCTGCAAACTCTGCAACGGTAGCAAAAGATTCTAGATTATTGCAGCAAGCTCTACAAACCGCCATTGATAAACAAAAAAAGAATATAAATCAAACTATCGATAAGATTACTGAAATAGATACTAAGCTCTATGAGCAAGTAGTAGCACTTCGTACAAAACACGATGCTGACCTAACTAGCCATCAAACAAAGAACCAATCGATAGCACCTACTACTCAGACACTACTAGAGACGCTTTCAAAAAATCTTAAAGAATGGAAACCTATCTCTTTTGTGCATATGCAAACACCGATATTAGCTTCTTTAAAACCTATTCCAACTTTTCTAGTGCATCGATTCCTAAAACCAAAAATGGTTGAAAGCTTTAATCTTGCAAGAGATGGTAACTTCGCACAGTTTTTTGCTAACCACGTTTTAATGATGCCTTTTGCAAAACACCAATAAAATTTACCCCCCAAGTTCTAACTCCCTCTTAATTAAAAAAAAAGAGGGAGTTGGTACTTTTATTGATAACTTCAACAAAATTACTGTTGAGATTCCTGTACTTGACTAGGCTCCTCTACTTGTTGAGATAACATGCGTCTTTTTGGTGCTTGACGCTCTACTTTCCCGTCTTTTTTAGCTGGAGCTGCTGGTTTTTCACAAGCAACAAACCCACAAGCTAAAACAAGAAATAATGCGCTATTAATCAGTTTTTTCATTTTGACTTCCTCCATAAAAGAATCTTAAAAAACTAGTAATTGACATAAGAAGTAAGCTATTAAAGGCTTATCATCTAATTATCTTTAAAAAAATCTATCTACATCCACTATCTACAGATATAAACATTTTTTATTTTTTATACAACTGTTAGAAAAATTTAATAAATATTCTTCTCAAAAAGTGCCTAAACAATCTATCTTTTGAGAAAGATTTAAATTTGTAAGATTTATGACCTATACCCCTAGAAATCAAGCTTTTTTTGTTGCATCTACAGGACAGCATGTTGGGAAAACTACCACATGTCTTGGCCTAGTTTCTGGTCTTAAAAAAAGGTTTAATAGGGTAAGTTTTCTTAAACCCATTGGACAAGAGTCACTTGAAACAGACTCTGGTATTCTTGTAGATAAAGACGTTCCTCTTTTTAAGGACTATTTTAAACTAGACGATCCTTATGAACTCATGAGTCCTATTTTATTTTCTAAAGGTTTTACTAGAGATTACTTAGATGGAAAAATTGAGCTACCCTCTCTAATGGGTTGTTTAGATGTCTGTTACGAGGAACTCCTTAGCTATAATGACTGTATTGTCGTAGAAGGGACAGGTCATACAGGGGTTGGAACTATCATCGATTTTAATAATGCCCAAGTAGCCGCCCGCCTCAAAACACCTATAATCCTCATAGCTTCAGGTGGTCTTGGATCTTCTTTAGATGCTATAGCCCTCAATAAGGCCTTATGTGACAAGTATAATGTTCCCATTGTTGGAGTTATCCTTAATAAAGTGATTCCCTCTAAAAAAGAGATGATTATGCATTATATGCAAAAAGGGTTATCTAGGTGGGACATCCCCCTACTTGGCTGCATCCCTTACGATCCTTTTTTAAGCAATCCCACTATCTCTGATTATGCCAATTTATTTAAAACCGAGCTTATTAGTGGGCAAGAACATCGTCTTCGTCATTTTGAACATATCCGTTTTGTTGCCACCTCTTTAGATGTCTATAAAACTCTTATCCGTCCTTCTCAGCTTGTAATTACCCCAGCTAGTCGTGAAGATATTATTATGGAAACCCTAACTCACCATTTTAATATAAAAAAAGAACTTATACAAAACGACCTTTTATCCGGGATCATCCTAACCGGTAATTTACCTCCCAAAGCCTCTATTATTGAGTCACTAAAAAAAGCCAATATCCCCGCTTTTTACATCCCGATCCATACCTTCAATGCGATGAAGATGATCACTTCCTATATAGCCAAACTAAGAAAAGAAGACACCCTTAGAATCGAGCAAACAATTGCTGTTGTAGAAGCCCATATTGATTTTGACCACTTATTAAATGTTGTTGGAATTACTAATCCTTAACTAATCCACAGCCAACTGGAATAACTCCTAAAGTATACAATCCGCATTTTAAATACTTCCTTTGCGCACTCATATGTCTTTGCTACTACTAATCTAGGCTTTTTCACTTTTTACTCATAAAGGAAAATTTTTGCATCAAAGCTTCAGCTGTAATCTTCTTCATACAAGCGCCTGTCTTACAACCTCTTAATTGGGAGCAACGTTTAATAAATGTTTGTCCATAGGGACAAACCCCTGCATAAGCAGTATGCTTATCCCCAAAAGGTTTATAGACTTTAGAGCAAGAAGGGCCAAAAATACTAAATGTAGCTACATTAGCAAGAGCTGCTAAATGCAGGGCAGAAGAGTCTACTGCAATCACAAAGTCCATAAGGCACATAAGATCCTGCCACACAGCTAAATCTAAATTCCCTACTACTAAAACATCTTCCGATAAAGTGGCTGCTATACCCGTGACTAAAGCCTTCTCTTTTTCATTACCCCAAATAAGTACAAAAAAAGGGTCATATGTTTTTTTAAGCAGCTGTAAAAATTGTAAAAGCGTTTCTTCTGAAAGTTGCTTATTGATCCAGTTAGAACCTGGACACACCATTATTTTACGCTTTGAAGATAGGTTAATGAATGTAGTATTTGTCAAACTTTTAAGAATATGCGGTCGTAATTCTTGTTCTTGTGTATCTTGAAAATAGTTTTTAAGAAGCGACAGATACTGCTTAGATATAGGAAGCGTTTGATCTACCTCATACGAAATATTTCTAACAATTAAATTTGGCCACTCAGCTACAGAATTTTTACCAAACCCAACCTTATCCTTGCTATGGCAAAAATACGTAAAAAGAGCAGATTTACAATTGCCTTGCAAATCCCATAAAACATCATATCGCCGCATTTGCAGTTTTTTTCTAAAGCATCTTAATTCCATGAAAAATTTAAAAGGTGTTTTTTTTAAATTCTTAATGTCTATAGAAAAAACTTCGTCTAAATACGGAGAACTTTGTACTAAAGAAGCAAATCTAGATTCTACAATCCAATCTACCCGACAGTCTGGAAATCTAGTTTTTAAATAAGCCGCACAATCTAAAGATTGTAAAATGTCTCCAAGAGAAGACATTTTAACGATAAGGAAAGAGAGTTTAAGAGAAGATCTCAAGCAATGCCTTATTAAAATCTTGTGGATAAGGAGCTTCTATCGTCAGCATTTTCTCGTTTTTTGGGTGCTTAAAAGTCACACTATAAGCATGCAGAAAAACACGAGGAGCTTTATAAATAAAAGGTTTATCTCGATGATAATGATAATCTCCTAAAATAGGGAGAGATTCCCCCTTTAAATGTACACGAATCTGATGAGTTCGCCCAGTGACTGGCATACATTTCATCAAACTGTAATGCTTCACTTTTTTTAACACCTCAAAATACGTTAAAGCTAGATCACCACAAGCGACTTCTCCCCAAATAGATTGGCCAGCATAACTTGATATTTTACCTAAAGAATTTTCCACTTTAAAGGTAGGATGCAAAGGCTTACCCTCAACAATCGCATGATAAACTTTATGAACTTCTCTTTTTTTAAAGAGCTCTTCTAACAGTTTTTGAGTAGAGGAGTTTTTAGCTACAATTAAAACCCCTGTTGTATCTTTATCAAGCCGATGAACTAAATAAACAGATTGTTGATTAAGAGCCTGGGCTAAAGTCTTAGATTCTGAACATAGCTGCGGCGGTTTATCCACCACCCATAAGTCTTCATCTTCATACAAAATCTTAAGTAAAGGTTTACTCACAAACCCCTGCAATTTCTGCCCATCAATTTGAATGCGATCACCCGACTTCACTTTATAGGAAGAAAAAACCTCAATTTTATTATTAACGCGACAACCATAGGTATCAATAAGTTGTTTAATTTTTTTACCTGAATAAGCATTTGCTAGTTGCTGACTTAAAAAAGCCTGCAACCTTGCACCTACATACTTAGATGAAACAACCCATGTATTATGATTTAGATTTTCCATAAGATTTTTTTAAAAATTGAATTAATAATCTAACGCCATAGCCAGTAGCTGACGTAGTATGATAATAACGCGGTTTATTTAAAAAGGCCACTCCAGCAATATCTATATGGGCCCATGGAATATCTCCTACAAACTCTTTAAGAAACATCGCCGAAAAAATAAGCGACCCTTCTCGACTACCTGAATTTTTTAAATCTGCAATTTTTGACGTAATAAGCTCTCGATAATCTTGATCAAGAGGCATAAGCCACATTTTTTCCCCTATCTCTTCTCCAGCCTGAAAAATTTCAGCCGCTAATGTATGATCATTAGAAAATAAGGGGCTTCTATGATTGCCAAGCGCTACTTCAGCAGCCCCTGTTAGAGTCGCTAAATCAATCATTCTAGTAGGTTTTAGCTGATCCACAACGTAGGCTAAACTATCAGCCAAAGCAAGGCGCCCTTCTGCATCTGTATTTTTAATCTCAACAGTTGTTTTATTATACCCTTGGTAGACATCACCTATTTTATAACTTCTAGATCCAATAGAATTTTCCGTAGCAGCAATTACACACGACACATTTATTGGCATTTTCAGCTCTGCTATCACCTTCATAGTTGCTAACACAACAGCAGCACCTGCCATGTCACATTTCATTGTTTCCATACTAGATGTGGGTTTTAAACTAAGGCCACCTGTATCATAGGTAACTCCCTTTCCAATAAAGACTGTATGCTCTTCTAAAGAACTAGCCCCTTGATAACTCAGAACTATAAAATAAGGATCTTCACTAGATCCTCTAGAAACTGCATAAAATAACCCCATCCCTTGTTTTTGAATCTCTTCTTTATCAAAAATCTTCACTTTAAGATGAGGATATGTTTTACCAAGTTCAAGCGCCCGATCCGCTAAAAACTTAGGTGTAATCGTATCTGCATTATCATTAACAAGATCTCTTGCAAAATTTACTCCACTCACTACTACAGAAACTTCTTCCAAAGACTTATCTTGAGATTGTATGTCGCCTATAAGCGTTATGGTTTCTAAAAGATGCCCTTGTTTTTCAGCTTTGGCACTTAAAGAAAAATGGTAATTGGTTAGCAAAACAGACTCTGCTATAACATAAGCCACTTCACTGGGCGAATACTCACTATGTAAAGGCAATAATACATTAAGAGATTTCCATTTTTTACCCATGGCAAATTTTATAGCTTCCGCATAAGAGCGTCTCAGTAGCTCCAAGGTCGATTTGTTTTCTTGGCCAAGCCCCAAAAACATCAGTCTTTTTTCTTGATGTTTTTCATCATACAAAAGAGCAATTTCATGCTCTTTTGCACTAAAATCCCCTAAATCCACAAGTGAATACACAAGCTCTTTATAATCACCATAACCCACAGCAAGTTCGACAGATCCTTCTTTTTTAAAACACGGAATGACTAACACATCTGCTTTTTTACGTAGCTCAAAAGATGACTCAAAACAAAGCTCCATACCTTCTCCATAAATGCCAAGTAGTATTAAAATTACATTAAAAAAATAAGCCCTTATCATTATTAAAAGGGCATATCTTCATCATTAAAGTCATTCATATCTTTTTTACCAGATGCAGGACCGGAAAAAGCAGCCGCATCAGCAAATGGACTTACA
The DNA here is from genome assembly GCA_037146655.1 of Chlamydiota bacterium. Taxonomy (GTDB): domain Bacteria; phylum Chlamydiota; class Chlamydiia; order Chlamydiales; genus JBAWWQ01. The sequence goes on from JBAWWQ010000021.1 coordinate 8,780, forward strand.
CCATAATTTGAACCAGAAGCTCGATCGTCATTTTTTTGTTCAGGACGCCCAAAAGGACTAAACATCAATCGATCTGCCGTAACATTTAAAGTAACTTGTGTTTTGCCTTCTCTGTCTACAAATTCAGACTTAAACATTTCCCCAGAGACCATAATGGCGCTTCCCTTTTTAAAAAAAGCAATCATCTTGTCAAATTGCTCTCCCCATACTGTCACTCTCCACCAAGTCGTTTCTTCTTTTCCACCACGTTTTGTAGTTGAAGCCACTCTTAATGATGTCACTTTTTGACCTGAAGAAGTGAAACGCACTTCAGGATCTGCACCTAAAAATCCAGCTATTAAAATTTGATTCATATATCCCTCAAAAAGGCTTAATTTTGTACTGAGCCATCCACTTAAAATAGCTCTTATTTAAAGTCTTTTTAGCTTATAAGAAGCTCCATTTCATCTCCACTGAAATCTAAAAATGTAAGTATTTTTTTTAAAAACACCCGGTATCGCAAGCTTTTTTACGTAGTTTAAATTTTAATTTATATTTTTTTTCTACAATTCATATCGCGCATGTATTTATTATGAAATTAATATAATTTGTTTTATTAAAAATGAAATTGTTGGTATAATAAATACTATAACCTTATGGTGGAACATGACTATAGATAACTATTCAGGTATATCCCAAGTCACCTTTAAAGCTGACTGGACAAAAGAGAACAATTGTTTAAATCCCTCTACTATCTCTTTAAATGCAAAAATCTATCAATTCATTAAAAATTTTATTTTCTTTGTTCCTAATTTTATAGTTTCCAAGTTAATCACCTGGGCCGTTTTTTTGTCTTCTGCTCCTTGGGTACATGGCCGTATGCAAAAATGGGCTAACCAATTCCAAAATTTTTGGGAACATAAAAAACACACTCCTTTATGGCCCGACACTCCCAATAATCAAAAACTTTTAGATACCTATACTCCTATCAAACTCCAACTGACAACACCTGATGGAGTCGCTATTAAAGGGCATTTTTTAAAACATAAAGATCATGACGCAAATGAAAAATCTAGAATTTTAATTCTTTTACCAGGGCGCGGTGACAGCTACCAAGCAGCAACTCATAGCTGGGTGATGCATTCTCTGCAAGGCACCACTTTAGATAACCCTACCCCTTACAGCATCTTAGTATGCAACCTTCGTGGTACACATGGCTTATCTGGAGTCCCTAATCAAACAGGACTCACCTTAGATGCAGATACAATTTATCAATTTGCTCAAGCTTGCAATATTCCCGAACACCGTATTGATATTTATGGTCACTCTTTAGGGGGTGGACAGGCTGTTCAATTAAAGGCTCTCCACCCACAAACAGGTGGAAAACTTCTCTTAGACAGAACTTTTGCTTCACTCGATCATGAAGCTACTTATTTTATACCCAAAAGCATTGTGAATTTCGGGCGTCATCTTATTAGAAGTTTTGGATGGGAACTCAATAGCTATAAAGCTCTTAGTAAGATTAAGGATGAAACTCATATTTTTACCCATGTAAAAGATGCAGTTATCCCAGAATCTCATAGCTTAGGTAAGGCTATTTTAGAAAAAAATCCGAATCCGGATACAATCTCTGTCCACTTATATGAAAGATGTCACAACAACCCCTGTGGATACTCAGTTAATTATCATAGTGCATCTCTTCATGATATGCTTTTAAAAGATAATCATGATGAGAATGGTTCCAAAAAACTTTTTGCCCATATTTTTCACGGAGCTCCTAAGCCAGAAATAGCTCCTCCTATAAAACCACCCGTAGAAAATTCTTTTGTTTCAAAAGTTTCCAACTGGTTCAAAGAGTGGAGATCCCCTCAGGTGGCCACTTAGTTCTCTGTTGCAGTAAAAATTAAATTATATAAAAACTTAATTTTTTATGTAATTTTCCTGTTTTTTCATCCACTTATTACACTTCAAAATACGAGTTCACAATAACACTTAATTTAAAAAAATATTAATAGATGTGTAATTAATTGCTTGTAAAGCCTAAAACCCTGTGTTAAAATACCTCCATTTAAATAATTAGGAGATGACAATGTCAGGGATTTCACGTCAAAATCATTATGAACTATTAGGCGTTACAAAAACTGCTACTCAGAGTGAAATTCAGACAGCTTACAGAAAAAAAACTCTTGAATGTCACCCAGATAAAACTTCCATACATGGTCTGACCACAGAAGTTGCAACTGCTAAATTTCTATTACTTGGAGAAGCTTATAAGACTCTTTCTGACCCTGTAAAACGTAACATATATGACTCAAGAGGCACTAATACAACATGGTCTCCTACTAGTCATTATACAGCAAGACCCAGCGAGCCATTTAACTATAGCAATTTTACATACAGCCACCTAGACAAAGACGACGCGATTTCTCCTAACAATAACAGAGATACGAAAGCTACACCGATTATTGATAGTGATTGTAAAGACTTATTCGAAGAGTATGTAAAAAATAATCAATTTAGCGACAAGGCTTTAAAAACAATGTTATATGACGCCTGCACAAAAGGCAAGTTAAACATAGTGCGATATCTTATAGAAATAACAAAGCTAACGGTTGATGTAAAAATAAACGATGGTTCTTTTACAGGTCCTATTTTTAAAGCAGCTGTAGGAAGTGGTAATTTAGAATTAGTGAAATATTTACTAGAGATCCATGGTGCCGATATTGAATCACCAGGTCTTTACGCCCAAAAAGGCGAGACAGCTCTTGTGATGGCTGCATCCAAAGGTCATGAAGACATTTTAAATTATCTCATTTTAAAGGGAGCCAATCTTAACCCTCAAATGAACAATAATAATATTCTCAATATTGCCATTGAAGGAAAGAAGGTGTCTATTGTTAAGTTGCTAGTGGAGACAGGTACAAAAATCGATGATTTGAATCTTAATAGGGCTCTCCAAGCTGGAACTTTAGATATCGTTCAATATCTTTTGCAAAAAAGACCGGGTCTTCAGTCTCATACATACACTCAATCCCCTGCCTATGCAGCGATTGCAAGTGGGAATGTAGCTTTAGTAAAATATTTAGAAGCACAAGAAAACCTTGATTTATTTAACAACGATAAAAAATGGAATAATAATATACCTTTATTATTAATTGCTGGTGCTGAATCAGGTAGCATTGAAATGATGAAGTTTTTATGCGAAGAAAAAGGCTTAGGGGGCATCATTTTCGAAAATGAAAAGCGCACCAAAAATATTTTAAGTACCGCTGTAAAGTTCCCCTATTATCTTTCGCCTACAAAAGAAAAAATACATGATAGGTTAAAGCTTATAAAATTTTTAATGGAAGAGAAAAAACCTACGCTGCCCACCGACCAACTTAAGAAGTTGATAGAAGATAATGCTTATTCTTCTGGTATAGAAATAAATAGTTACTTACAAAACTACTTATCGAAGTCAGAAGAAATCAAAATCTTATTAAAAACTATTGCAACAGAAGGTATTCAAAAATTAAGTCTAGAAGATTTATTAAAGTTATATAACTTAAATGTAATAAAAAAAGGTAATCTCCAAGACTTCAGGAGTGAAATACATGAGCATATTAAAAACCGTCAATTATCAATACAACAACTAAGAGATCTCTTCACTGCAAATAAGCCTATGATGAAAGAAGCTCTTTTTTACTATTCCGGTCATTATTCTAACGACGATGATGTATCAAAGTTGGAACTTCTTCTAGAATTGGGAGTTGATATCAACTCTGAAAATGCTGAAGGAATAGCCGCGATTCATCTAGCTGCCGAAGCTAAAGGGTTTAATAATAAAATTATTCCATTCTATATCAAGAACAATGCTGACCTCTCTAAAAAAAACAAATCCGGTAAAACATTCCAAGAGATTCTAATCGAGATAGAAAGAATCCATCGGACTTATTAAAAAAAATAATTTATATAAGCATTCGCTGACAGGGCTTGTTTTTTCGAATTCAAAATGGATATCCAAAAACCTCATTATATATATTATAAAATAATA
>JBAWWQ010000022.1:0-12763 GCA_037146655.1 Chlamydiota bacterium
CTTGATCTGAACAACACCTTATACATCACTTAATATAAAATCACGTATCATGATATTATCACTGTGAATATCTACTTCACTCAAAAGTGTTTTAAAATAAAAACCTAAAAACTCAAAATCTCTCCCCTTTAAAAATCCCTTAAAATAGGAAGCTTTAAAATCCTTCTTCGAAACCACCCAGTCTCCACTTAACTCATACCCACTACCCATCCCTAAATCTTTCATAGTTTGATAAAATAGCTTAGGAAACGATTTAACAAGCCCTGAAGTGTCTATTTTCATTTGACCTGTTAAAATCATAACATCAGGAACATAAGTCCTTGGATTGCGTCTAAAAGCAAATTCTAACCCATAAAGATCCCCATCAATGCTTTGCACTGTAAAGCCATCTTCATGATCATATTTACAAGCTATTTCAACAGAAGTTCTCTCATCATGTTCTTCTAAATGCCCTTCTTTTAAAATAATTTTAGCTTCAAGCTCTTCTTGAAGATGGATTTTTGCTAAAACATCTAAAGCAATATCTTCATAATCCCATCCAAATAAAACACTCAGCTGATCGTGATCCAATACATAATGGAATTTCTCTAAGTAAAAAGAACGTTCACCCAGCCAATAATACCCGTCTTTTAAAATGCCCTGGATCTGAAAAGCTTGATGTTCATAAGTAAAATCAAACTCTGTATCAATTTGATTATCCCATTTATATTCTTCATGACCTATCATAAAATGCTGATCTTTAACATTAAAATGAGGAATAAGCCCCTCTTTAACCAAATATACAAGCATCTCTGGTGGCAGAACTACTCTACATCCCTTACCTCGGCTAATCTTTTCAGAAGGTAAAAGTTGCCAATATTTAACTTCAACAAAAGTCCCTATTTCTAATAAATGTTCTTGCTCAAGAGCCAAATTTAAATTTTCTACACTAATTCCATTTTTGCAGTGGTAAGAAATCTTAAAAGGATTCTGAGAAGATATAGAAAGATTACGCTCACTTACAGAAGAAGTGATAAGATTAAGCTCGGCTACAATATTTGCTAGTTGCCAGCCTTGAGAGTAGTCAAGGCTCATCGTCCCTTCTAAATCCACATAGCCACAAACTATCTTTTCCCAAAGAGGATCTAATGCAAGCTGAGAACCTATCTCGTTTAAAAAAAGACTCATCTGCACCTTATCAAATGATAAAAAATGTTCTTTATATCTTCCCTCTTGCACACTTAAAACCGACTTGTCTAACTGAATTTTTGCAAAAGGAATTTCCCATCCTGTCTCACCCTTTATCATCAATCCCTGAGCATCCATATCAGATGCTTTTAAATAGACTAGCTCTATTTTTCCCTCTTGAAGCACCATCTGTGCAGAAATATCACTTATTGGAGTTTGATTAAAAACAAGGGCTCGACTTTCGATATCAAGTTGTAACCGCCTATTTTCTTTGTCATAAGACAATCCTAATGCAATCTCTCCTTCTGTTTTCAAAATTTTTATTTCTTGCATAAGAGAACTGTCTATATCGATAAGACCACAAAGGGCACAAAGCTGCACTTGACTAAGTAAATCTCTAATAGAAATGGTAGATTTTATCTCAAGCGCATGAAGAGATCCCTCTGGCAAAATAACAAAGTCTTCTACTTGTAATTTAGATCCAAAAAAATGAGTCAACTCTTCTTTTAAATGAAGTCTCAGCCCTTCACTACTACTTTTTGTTGAACCTACAACACGTAAAATATCAAATGTAGGCGCTTCAATCCTTACATCAAAATCCCACTCGCCAAGTAAAATATTTTTAGCTACAAGATTTTGAGCATTGATATGATAAAACCGCTCTTCTTGATCTTTACGAAGACAAAGATCTCCTTCTAACTCTTTAATCTCTAAAAAACCTTGTATAGAATCCCAAGTTACACAGCAACTCATATCCCGCAAAGTAGAAAAAGAATTCAGTGCGCAGCTTCCCTCTTGTATCTTTAACGAAATTTTTGTCTGTTTTTCACTCTCTGTTGCATTATAACGTATAAAAATAGCATTACCGCCAAAACCTTCAACTCTGCCACCCCAAGGACTTTTAAAGTTTTTAAACTCTGGTAAATACTTTAAAAATCTTGTAAAATCTTCACTATCTCCATAAAACGTTTGAGGATAAATTTTCAGCTCAACAAAATCCGATCCTCTAAAATCTAAATCAAGTCTACCTGTAAAACAAACACCTTCACATATTGCAGAAATATTTTCTGCGGCAAGCTGCATCCCTTGCAAAGTCACCTCGGCAGAGACCTCTTGAAAAGGCAGATGAAGCTTTTTATCAATACACTCAGCCCCAGTAATTGGTAAAGTCATTGTCCAGGATTTTTTAGCAACGTCTAACAAAAAATCCCCATGATAGCTCTTGCCGTGATTGGGCATGATAATTTTAACATCATCTGACTCAAAAAGTGCTTCTTGCGTATCTATTGTAAAACGGATATTGCTCGTATCCCACTCTCCTGTAATCTTCATAGATCCCAGGGCATACCATTTCTGTCCATAGTACTGTAAAAATGCTAAATAAGTATTTTCTGATAAAGCATCTGACTGAAACCACCCTTTGCAACCCTCATAAGAGCTTGGTAAAAAATTGTCTCCTACTTTTGTTTCTACCCCAAAACGAATCGTATCAACAGACTTAGTAGGATAATATAAATAAGCCGCACCTAAAATATTTAAAGATCCTTTTTCCTGAATCACTTTGCATGTAATATCTATTTTTCCAAGACGCTCTAAAGAGCTAACGTTTTGCAGAAGATTTTCTTGAAATGGAGAAAAAACATGATTTTTATCCAATACAATTGTCGTAAGGACTTCAAGTGAGTTATAAGGACCTTTAATTTGACAATGAGCCTCGACCCCTCGCATAGATGCTGTAATCCAAGAAGGACTTACCTCCCACTTGTGAGAAGATAAATACCCTTCACTTGTAATAACAATCTCAGGATCATCTGCGTTTTGAACTGTTAAATTTTTAAAAGAAAGCTCCCAAGATGGAGCTTTACTACCGGCTCCAAAAGGGACATACCATTTAAATTTACCCTGAGCATGCTCAAAGTGAAAATTCCATGGAGTATTTTTCCTTTGTCCTACAACCCCCACACACTTTAATTTATCCAAAGCAATACTTTGAATGCTTCGATTAAATAGATGTAATGTGATATCTGCACTAATACAACCTTCTGTCAACTCAATCTCTTGAACCTCAGGAAAAGTTAATTGTAACCAGTTTTGAACCATCTGAAGCTCAGCGATACCCATCTGCTCTATAGATGTTTTAATGCACATTTCCTGAGACTCTAATACTGCCATATAAATCGACATATGAGTCGGCAGAGCTTGATCTATTAACATCTCTACATAAAGCTCCATCCACCAAGTGCTTTCAGACATCGTTAATCCCTGCCCCTGCACACTAAATGGGTGAAACTTCTCATCTTGGCCAAAAGACCCATGAATCGTTAACTGAGGTGTTTGCTTTGCATCTAATATCAGCTTGCCTTCGACATCTACTGCAGCCCATACAACCTCTGTAAGTGGATGGATTTTACTCATAAATCCATCACTCCACTCTACTGTAGAAACACAAACATGCATAATTTCTGTAAAAGATAATTTATCCAAATGCACCTGTCGCTTTTCAGACAGATCCGATTGAATACTTCCCCATTTCACCTCACAATGACTTGTATGATCCACTTTTTCTGCTACGCAATCTATAAAATGAAGATCGGAATGAAAACTATGTACAATATTTTCAGATGTCACACCTAGCTGTAACTTGCCACTTACAAATCCATCTTGCACTTGCCAACTTTGATTAAACAAGCGAAGTAATGAGCTAGCTTTCTGAACCCGATTTAAAGAAAGAGCATCCAACTCTAAGTCTAAAAATATCTCTTTGTATTTTTTATAAAGACATATCTCAATATTATTCTCTTGATCAAACCCCATTTGGATAGTCCCCAAATGACAAGATCCTCTGCCAGGAGTAAATGTAAAGGAAACTAAAGAGGATTCCTCTTTTCCAATCAGCTCAATCTCCCCTTGTTCAAGAGTCAATTTTTTTGAAAGCCACGGAGAAGAAAGTAGTTCATAAAAAGAACTCTTATCCCAACCTAAAAAACCCTCTGTTTTACAAGAAATACTAGGACCAATAATTTTATAACAACCTTCGGACCAGGCATATTCTATTCTTTGCACTTTTAAAGACTGCTCCTGATCATCCACAAGAGAAAGCCCCTCTAAATAAATCCCTTGTTTTGTAGAACCAAAACTTTGATAAGAAATACTTACATCATGGAAAAGTGGGATCTTTTTAAGAACAATTGTTTTTAAATACAAACAAATAAGTGGTTTATGAAAAACAATCCCACCACAAAGAAAAACAGAAATGCAAATTGCTAAAAAGATTTTTTTTTTAGATGTCATTTTATAAAGCTGTAAAAGATCACTTATCTAGATGATAAGAGATAAGCTCATTAAATTCTTCTATTAGTCAGTCAACTAATATCACTGCGGGAAAAATATGGCTCTAAAAATGAGAATACGAACTAAAATTATACGCGAGAACGCTCTTTAAATTGCTGATGTTGCGTATAAAATTGACGAAGACGAACTGTTGACATAAGAAGATTAGCCACTGATTCAATCCAAAGATCTTTTTTAAATTCATCTCTAGACTGAATAAGACTTAAAACCACCTGCATGGCAGAAGAAATCAGAACAAGCTCTACCCCACCAGAAGCCATAATTGCTAAAGAAAGTAAATTGTTTGATATTTTAAAAAGGCTTTTTGACACCTCTTCCCAATTTTTACTTTTTTGAATTTTTTTGATATCGTTAACGATATTTTGAACTGTCGTAAGAATCACACCGACTCGATGTTGAAAAACAGTACTAACTAAAGATATGACAGCTACTGATGTCCCAACTATATCTTTATGGTCCACATTCCAAACGCGCATTGTCCCCGTGAGTATGGAGACAGGAAATTTTAAAGATGAGTGTAACTTTAAAAATGGCAAGGATGCTAAAGCTACCCTTTTAGCAATATCCGTTTGATACGAGACATTATTGAACTGCTCTCTTAAATATAAAGGAGCTTTGTAAGCTATTGTTTTTAATACCATTTGTTTTCACTCGTTATATTAAAAAGTGAAATTATAACACGTTTTAATATAAAAACAAATGTATCTAATAATTTATATGTATAATAAGAGCTTTTATTTTAATTTAAATTTTAATATAAATAATAATTATATTTTTAAATTTAACGTTGAGTAATTCGCAAAATAAAAAAAACACTACCTAGTTTTGCATTTCTTAGCTTCCACAAGAATGATTTTATTGTTTTTTGTATCCACAACTTTTAGCATAAATTTATCCTGAAATTCCTTTTTAGGAATAAACACAACCCCTTCTAAAATGCTGCGCGGAGCAATCACTCCATCGTGCAAAAATTTCACATCATAATCTTGATCCAACTTAGTATCCGCTTTTAAAAGCGTTGATGCTGTATGCATCCCCGCACTACCAAGACCAATAGGAACCAAAAGAATCAAACCAAAAGCTGCTGGTGCAGCAAGCAACCCAATCAACCCTAAAGTCAACATAGTTGCGCTAGGTGCTCCTATAGATGTCGCCTTAATTTTACTATTGCGATGAGCGAGTGTCTTAATCATCTCCTCACTAGCAACTGGCAAAGACAGTCCCTCTTTAGTAAATTGCATAGGGTCTGATGAAATATTTTCAATTGCAATCTGAACAGGTTGATATCCCTTAGCTATCCAATCCCTATCTAAATATTTGCGAGATTCTTGCGTAGTTAATGGCTTATATAAAACAATTACCTTTTGCTCAATTTTATGTTTCATACTCAACGATCTTAAAGGCTGACCTTCATAATGCACTCTTGTACAACTATTTAAACTCAGCATCCCTAGAAAACATCCGAATGTAAGCCATCTATTCATTTTGAAATCTCTCTTTTTTAATTAAAACTACTTACAACTTTATAGTTAATTAAAAAAAAGAATAAATTAAACTTTTTTCTGAAATTTAATAAAAAAAACCACTAGTTAAATTAAAACTAGTGGTTCAATAGAAGTTAAATCTAAGATCCAACTAACTGAAGATAATATTTTTCATCATAAAGAACTTCAAGTTCTGTACGGTCTGATAATTTAATTTGAAAAAGCCATCCCTCACCTTCTGGATCTTGATTAATAATCGATAAATCCTCTTTAATTCTTTCATTAACAGCGACAACCTTTCCAGAAACAGGGCTATAAATGTCTGCTGCAGCCTTAGTCGACTCTAATACAACCACCTCATCTCCTACTTCAATCATACTTCCTATACGCGGCAACTCTGCATGAACAATATCGCCTAATTCTTTTTGTGCATATTTAGTAATACCTACTCTACCAATCGACCCTTCTATGTCAATCCACTCATGGGATTCTGTATATTTCATGATTAATTCCAACAATAATGATGTTATGTTTTTAGTTTAAGAGAAGCCCACACACTTGGATATTTCTCTATTAAATACTCTTGAGATCCTAGATTAAAATGTTGGGAGGGGCCCCCTTTTCTATTAACTCGATAGGTAAATCCAAGCCTATTAAATTGCTCAGGATCAAACCCATACAAAGCTTCCTTGTCGATGAATATTTTAAGCTCATACTCTTTATTTTTAAAAATAGCTTCTACTTGTAAGAGCTTAGAATCACATAAAGGATGAGCATCTTCCAAGCGGAATTTGGTCATTTCACATGCCTGTATACCACCTACTTCTTTAGGTAAAAAAATAAAATGATGACAAAATTTATGAATCGTTCCTGCCGATTTTCTATCTCTTGTGTCAAAAAAAAATTCTACACTATCCCCATTTTCTACATCAGGAAAGGCTACATCTTGAAACGCTTGATTAACTCTTATCCCAATATGAAACCCACTTAAGCTATAAGACATAGCAAGATCAGCAAACTTCTCTTCATCTAACAAAAGAGAAGTATCGGGTAGTAAAAAGGGCTTTTTCCAAGGTAGAGGTCCAGCATTTTGATGCACCTCTACAACCATCTGTAAAAAATTTGCTGCTGCAAGAGAAGGTATCTCTTCTAAAGCCTCTCTCATAATTCTTTTTCTAAATCCTCATCTTGCACAGAGACTTTAGCCGTCATTTTTTCTAAATGAATACTATCTGTCGTCCGAATAAGCCCAAGCATCTCTGACATTAAATAAAGACGCGCATCTTTTGCCATCATTTGCTGACCTTTTTGAACCTCTTGGGCACGTTGCTTTTCATCTCCAAATGTCTTTTTAATGACTTGATAAAAAGACATGGTGCCATTGTTGCCAATGTAAAGTGGTGAAAACGTCTTTTCTTCCATTGAAAACAACTCTTCACCAATCCCAGCTACTTTGTCTTTTCGTTTAACCACTTCCTCTTTAGCTTCCATATGGTAAGCGGCTTCCTGACTTAAATAAACTGAGGCGTCCCCATTTTTTAAAATGTCCTCTTGGGCTTTACGCACAAAATGATAAAAACGATGTGTCGCATAAAAATCTAACGATTCTCTTTTTACATCCCCTTTAAGTTTTTTATCAGTTTGAGCCACATCTTTTTCTATAGCAGCTAATAAATCCTTATAGACATAACTTCCTATTTGATTTTTTACAGCTGCAAAATCTTTAAAAGATCCATCTTCATTTTGAAATTGGCTTGGGTGATGAGCCCTAGCTTGTTCGTGATAAGCCTTAAGCTTGTTGTCTAAGATTTTATCTAAAACACCCTTAGATGAAGCCTCTTGAAATGTTAAAAGCTTACTTTCTCCTAAAGCTTCTAACACACAGATCCTATAGTAGTGCTGACCATCTTGGCTATACGCTTCTAAAGGCCCTTCTATATTTTTTGATAAAACAGCCTGATCTAATAGCTCTACAAGATTTTCACTATAATCAATTCCTTTAAGATCTCTGTGTTCTCCTTTTAAAGTCATTAAAAGTGTCTTAGTTTCTAAAGGAGCTTCCTTAAGCGCATTTACAACCCTACTAGGATCAGCGACAACAATCTGATTTCTTGAAAAAATATTAATTTCTTCAGCCAGCTCATCTTTAAGCTTTTCTAATGCCTCAAATCGCTCCTCTTCTGTTTTAGCAATGGGTAGGTATTTAAAAGTCTCTCTTAAAACATCCCAACCTGCATCACTTAATTGCCATTGCCACATCTGTTTTAAAGTAACCGTTGAAGCTATCTCTCTTTTTGTTAAACTCGCCATCTCTACTTGATAAGATTTTTCTAACAATTGCGGAGCTGTTTTTAAAAGTTCCTCTTTTGTTTTAAAAGTTTTTGGACAATCTAAGCTCACTGTTTCTTTTTGATCTTTTAAAACTGCTTCTAAATACACTTGGTATTTTAAAAGAGAACGAAAATCCCCAAGCTGAAACTGTTTAGGTAACGCATAAAGTTTAACCTCTGCCGCCTCTGCAGCGTAACTATTATACTGTTTATAAGCCAATGTATCTAAAAAAACACTTTGTCCATAATCATTAAATAATTTTCTAAACAAAAGAACCTCTTGCCATAAACTGACTACTTGTTTTTCAGTAAGCCTTAACATAGCAAGTGTTTGCTTCCAATATTGATCTAATAAATTCGGCGTAACCTCTTCTTTACCCTGAGCAACTAAGGCTTCATATCCTTGTCTTAAAAGATCTGATCTAGCTTCTGCAGAATTCACTACATATCCTTTTTGCTTAGCATAGATGGCAGCATTATGAATAAATTGCGCTACAAGCTCAACAAAATCTAAACCAAACCAATCCTCTACCGTATGAAAATAGAAAAGAGACAAATCCCCTTCATCTAAATAAGAATCTTTTGGAATTCCTTGATATTGACCCTCTTGATAACTTAAAACTCTTCTTAATAAAGAAGATGGCAATTTGGAATTGTCCAAATAAAGCTCTGTCATAACCTTAAAATCATCTGGTGTTATTTGCCCTTTATGAGTTCTAAGATGAAATAAATTTTTCTTCATAGAGGGAACAAATTGTGTCCATAAATTTTCAGCAGAAAGATAAGGCGCTTTTGGATGGATATAAGGTTTAAATCTTTTTCCCTTTTCGAACCTTGTTGATAAGTCGTCTTGTAAAACATCAAAGTAAGACTCTACAAGCATTTGAGCAAGCCCTGTTTCTAAAAAATCTTTAGAAATCACCCCATCATTAAACAAGTTCGGCATTTGACGTACATAATCGAGTTCTCTATCGAGTTTGTCCCTAGAAAGAAATCTCACCATTCTATCCGTGTCTAATTTTGAAATACTAGAGCCATTCAGCGCTGTTCCAATAACTTCATCCACCTCTTTTAAAGGTCTCTGAGTTATGGCTTGATAAGAGCCAAAAAAAGAGATAGAAATTACAAGTGCTGCTGTGACTGCACCTAAAACAACTTTTTGATATTTACGCAAAAAACTAAACATGAACCCTTTCCGCCTTTCTCATAGTTACCTGGTTAACAAGGTTAACAAAAGATCTTCTTAACAGCAAGAGCTCCCTGTAGCTCTTGCTATAAAAAACCCTGAATTCCTAATACGACTTTGCGTAGACAACTCTTTGATGACTCACCTTACCTGTAAAAGGACAATGTCCTTCCTCCTTTCCAATTCCTAGTGGAATACATCGAACAGTCACATTCAAATCTTCTTGAATTTTATCTTCCACAGAATGCTCTGCATTATAATGCACTAAAGCAAATCCCCCATCAGATTCTTTACTAGAAAAATACTTGTAGAACTCTTCTTTTGTATCAATTGTCACAAAACGGGCATCCCTTCTAGCTTTTGCTCTTTCAAAAAGGGTGTTTTGCATCTGCTCTAACTCTATACATACGTTTTTCACAAAATCTTCTACTGAGATTTTTCTAGAAGCTTTAGGCTCATCTGTTCTTTTGAAAACACTAATCACCCCTTCATCAATTTCTTTAGGACCTACCTCAATACGCATCGGAACACCTTTTTTCACCCATCCCCACATCTTATCTCCAACACGCATATCTCTTTGGTCAACCATAACTCTCAAAGGGACGCCTAGATAGTGGAGAGACTCTAACTGCTTTTTAAGAGCTACACAATAATCATAGACCTTGGCCTTTGTCTCTTCTTTATGCACTACTGGCAAAATAACCACGTGGATACTTGCCACATGAGGTGGCAAAATAAGTCCATCATCATCGCTGTGTGTCATGATAAGAGCCCCTATTAACCTTGTTGTCGAACCCCATGAGGTTGTCCAAACATGATCAAGAACTCCGTCTTGAGAAGTAAATGTAATATTAGATGCTTTAGAGAAATTTTGACCTAAGAAATGCGAGGTCCCAAGCTGCAGCGCTTTACCATCTTGCATCATAGCTTCTATAGTGAATGTATTAATAGCTCCAGGAAATCTCTCTCTTGCAGTTTTTTCTCCAGGCACTACTGGAATTGCCAAATGTTTTTCAACAACTTCAACATAAATATCTAACATGCGATGAGTCTCTTCTAACGCTTCCTTAGCTGTCGCATGGGCCGTATGTCCCTCTTGCCATAAAAATTCTGTTGTCCTTAAAAAAAGCCTTGTACGCATTTCCCAACGGACAACATTTGCCCACTGATTAATAAGAACAGGAAGATCTCTATAAGATTGTATCCATTTAGAAAACATCTCCCCAATCATCGTTTCTGAAGTAGGTCGTACAATAAGCGGCTCTTCTAATTCGCCAGCAGGGATAAGTTTTCCCTTCTCGTTTTTTTCCAATCGATGATGAGTAACCACAGCACATTCTTTAGCAAAACCCTCAACATGCTCTGCTTCCTTTTCCAAAAAGCTTAAAGGAATAAACAGCGGAAAATATGCGTTTTGATGCCCTGTTTCTTTAAATCTTCTATCTAAATAGGCTTTGATATGCTCCCATAGTTCGTATCCCCAAGGCTTAATAACCATACATCCACGAACCGGAGAATGTTCCGCTAAATCTGCAGCTTTAATAACTTGATGATACCATTCTGAATAATTCTCTTCTCTTGTAGGTACAATAGCTGTTTTTTTATGTTGATTCATTTTTAACCTTCTAAAAAGATTTTTTTTAATTGTTTAGTGAGTAAATAGCGCATCTCTTCCAACGCTTTATCTGTCCAATTGTCCCCTAAAAGGGTATGGGTATAAGCTCGCATAGCTTCTGCAACCTGCGTTCCTGGTAGTAACACTTCTTCTAAAAATTCTTGTCTAGGAAGGGCTAATGCAATACTTCCCTGATGTAAAAACCCTTGTTTTTTTTTCCTTTGTGCCGCCCCTGCTACTTTTTTATCTCCGAGCATCACATCATAAATAGTAGGTTTGGCCATACAAAAATATCCACAAGCTTCATCCTTTGCCGTCAAATGATTTGGCAAAAGCTCAAGCCCTGTATCTTTCATGCAAGCCTTGACAGCCTCTAACACCTTACTATTTACAAAATGGTAGTTATCTAAAGTATCATCAAAAAAACTTTCATGCTCAGAAGGTACTAAAACAGAAAATGCCAAATCTGCCACATGAAAAATAATCCCTCCGCCAGTTGGTCTTTTAGATAGATCAAGCCCATGTTTTTCAACACCCTGTATATTTAAAAATTTATCAACCTTAGTAAAATATCCATAGGTTGCAGAAGGCTTATCCCAGCTATAAAGATGCAACATAGCCGCCCCTTCTGGATCTAAATCATTCAAAAACTTTTCATCAAGTCTCATATTTTCTAAAGCTGTTTTCCTACCAGACTCTACCAATGCCCACATGAAAAAGATCCTTTATTTTGAAATATTACAAAGAAGATAACAAAAAACTTTCCAGAAGTCGAGATGCTTTTGTCTCTATACTTTATCTAATTTTTAAATGTGACATTAAAACCAAAAAAAGTTAGAATAATTGCAATATTTTTTTAAATTTAATTACATGTCTCAATTAATAACAGTTGCCACTCAATTACCTCCGAAATATCTGCCTGCTGAATCTTTAACAAGCGATACAAGACCTCTCCTATTAGAGCATTTGCAAATGCCTGAAAGTCTTCTTTACACAGAAAAGCAGGCTCGTGTTTTCTTAGCAGCAAAAAAAGCTTTAATTCGCGCAGAGAGAGGCCTTGGTGTTTGTGGCTATGCTTTTATCATCATCGTACCCACAATTTTTACTCTTTTTTCAGCAAAAGTGATTGATTCAAATACAAATAACATCCTAGCCATGGTATTTCTTGGAGTCATCATATCGAATATCGCCTCCATGATTCTTACAGGATCACTTCCTGATATATCTAGTAATAATCAAAATATGGATCAAAACGTCATGGGCGAACTAAAAGATCGATTCGATAAGTTTGGTAAATACCTCCTTATGGAGTACACAGATAGTCAAAAAAAAGAAGCTATCTTCCAGGTTTGTTTAAAAATTTTAAATTTTTTAGACAGTAAAGAAAAAAACCTCCTAACAGTCACCACCCAAAAAATAGAAAGCCCTGACGTCACTAAATTTTTGCGCGACACCTTGCGCTTTATCGTAACAGGGCACACAAGCTATAACAGCGATCTGGAAATCTGTTTAAAAAGCTTATCTTTGAATGCTACAGAACAGCTAAGTACTCATAAATCAGCTATTTAAAAAATAAATCCTCTTAAAAATATTCCTATTAAACGATTTGGAGAAATAAAAAACCCTAACC
>JBAWWQ010000023.1:0-12292 GCA_037146655.1 Chlamydiota bacterium
TTATAGACATATTCCTTATATTATTGGATGTATCCTTTTTGCTAATTTGATGAGTGCAACATTTAATAATCAGATCTCTTTAGCAGAGTTTGGTACAGTCACAAATAATAACATCAGTTTGCAAAATGCAAGTCATTATCCTTTTGAATTTTTAGGTTCAACCCTTAGGACAAATGATTTTCAAACTCTTCAGTTAAATTTTGGAGACTATGCAACTGGAAGATATCCTTGTAGAGTGGGTGTGTTTAATGTAAGTGAATGTGCAACTACTGTTGGAGGGATTCCTTTTGGAACGCAACTTTCCTTGCCATCTTTTGTTTACGCGGGTGATCAAAGCTCTAATATAGAGCCCAATCGCAATATCATAGAGCCAAGCGATCCAAATTTTATTGTATTTAGTTTTTTAGAGCCTTTAATTGAAGTTCTTGTAGATTTAACAGAAGCGGAAACTTCTACAGTTTGTCAAGTTACTTATGAAGCAGGATCTGTTCAGTTTATGAGAAATATCAATTTCCCTTTAAGTGCATACCACGATATCCGCTATGAAGAAGTGACCCCGTATTTAGTTTTTGGAAAAGGGGTCTTAACATCTTTATATGTAGATGACTTAGCTATCACGTTGCCAATTAGTGGCAATCCTATAACCCTTCCTTATGGGACAAAGTTTAAATTTGTTTTGGACAATCCAAGTACAGATCCCATTCACAGGCAGACATGGATTATTTACGCTCAGTCTGAACTTGGAACAAGTCCTATCCAGTTTAACTTAAATTACTCTTTGACTCCACAAGGGTTGCCAACACAGTTAACTCTCACATCACTTAGTCCATTTGAGGGATTTTTACGTACGGTTGCTATACAGGTCGATAACCCATTTGCACAGCCTAATGCTTTGCGAGTAAGAACACCACCTGATTGGCAACTAGCGACTCAAATGCAATCTCTACCTGCTACACCGTTATCGATGTTTATGCTATGGCCATATGCTTGGACGCAAAGCGTAGGGGCTCAAATGATTTTTAACCAAGAAAACGGTGTGTTTTTATCTTCATGCCCAACAAATTCTTTACTCATCCCTCTTTTAGCATTATATAATTTCGATACAGCAAATTGTTGGTACAATCAGTTAATTGATAAGCAATCAAGAGGAGAGGTGGCTTTTGATATTGGAACCAACTCTTTTGTCACGCTTTTTAATATGCTTATCGCAAAATATTATAGAACAGATATTCAAAACTATCAAAGCACCTTTGCAAATGGGGTATCTACACCTCTTTTAGGTATTAGCCCACGGGCAGCTTCTATGGAGACTATGTTTGATCAACATCGATCAGAGGTAGTGCTTTCTAGTGAACTTGAATTTAATTCGGATGGATCTTATCAGTTTTATGCAAGCACCTTTGATGTTGTCAGTACATTCCCAACATCTAAGGTTAAGTTGCCTTTATTTAATTTTCTTGGTTTTCAAACGTTAGCAGATGGATTTCACATCATTCACGATGCTACCAATAGAGATCCTATCAAAGGTGACATCAATTACGTAGAAGGTAATATTGCAAGCGCTCCAGGAAGTTTTCTTCTTCAATATAAAGGGCAAGCATTGCCTATTTGGGCCCCTCGGTTTTTGCCAGATGATTTTTGGTTCAGACTTACAGGCTCTGACAAGACAAACTTAATTTGTCAGCTAAATAATGTGTTAGCATCTGATTTACCAAATTATAATGAAAGTGTTTACACCCAAGGAAAAATTTTATTCCAGCTTGCTATGACAGCAAAATATGCAACCTATATTTTATTAGCACAAGCTAAGCAATTTCCTCCTTATGCTCCAAATTATATCCCACCAGTGAGTGTCACATCCAGGGTGCAGCCTCTATTAGATACTATTGAAAGTCTTTTAGAAACATGGCTAGTTTCAAGAGAGTTTGAGGGACAAAATGTTCCTAACTATTTTGCAGCAGATGAATTAGGAGAGGGAATAGTAGCTGTTAAAGGCACGAGCTCTTCTACAGGTGGTGTTCAAGATTCAGGCAACGCTGTTTACACAGGACATAATCGTCAGTATGGATACTTTTTAGGTTCAGCCGCCATTGCTATAGAGTTAGATGCTTTTTTTGGTAATAGCGCTTGGATTGCCTCTAGTCAAACTAATGCAAGTGCTTTTACAGGGACAATGAAACAATTTATCGACATGCTGTGGAGAGATTATGCAAATCCTGCAACAGACGATTTGCATGGGCTACCTTTTTATCGTTATGGTAATCAATGGGAGGGTTTAAGCAGCTCAAAAGGCATGCCCCCAGTTGGCGCTTATCCTTCAAGAAATAATGAAAGTATTAGCGAAGACTTTAATGGTTATTACGCTTCTTATTTATATGCACATCAAATAGAGAAAACACCCTACTCAGTCATTTCTTCGGCAGATCAAAAGGGTTTTAGTTATTTAAGGATTTTTTCTAATACTAATCTAGCCATGATCATGCGCTCTGCTAGAGCTATGTTTTATAATAACGGTAATTGGGTTTATAAATATGGTCCATTTAACGCAAACAAAACAACAGGGATAGAGTGGGATAACATAGTAGATTCAGGAACTACTCAATCTCTTCAGCAACCACCTTGTTTTTTTTCAAGAGAAGGATGTATTTACTCGCCTTATAAATTTAATTTATTTTGCACAGAGCTTGTGAACCAGTTTAATAGTAAACCCCAGTGTGTGGATCAAGGATGTAGTTGCCAAAACTAAAGCAATTAAGTATTGTTTGTTTTTATGAAGATGAATCGTTTTTTATTATTTATTTTTTTGTTACATGGGTTGCTCTTTCAGCATAGGGTCGATGCTCAAGACTACCCTGTAATTAGCTCTGGCGCTTACGTAGGTGTTCGCGGCTCTCGACTTGCTTGGTCAGCTGATAATGATAAATTTTTAGGATATTTGATTGGACCTTCTTGTGGCATAGATTATCGTCAACCAACCAATGTTTATGTAGGTTATAGATTTTATTACATGTTTGGTAGCATTTTTGATGGTCCATGTAAAAGAGCTGCAGAAGTGATGAATATGCAGGCACGTCTTGGTTATACATTTGGTAAAACACTTCTTTGTACTCCTTATTTTGGATTAGGTATAGATATTGCAGAATTTAAAAGAGATCATGCTAAAGATGCATGTAACCATTTAGCGTATACAGATATTAATGTTCCAGTAGGTGTTGTAATGACTTATCATCCTTCATCGACACTTAGCTTTGGATTTGATTATCAATACAGCTCTGAAGTGGACTCTTATTCAAGAATTGGTGGATTTAAAAATATTCGTTTTGAACTTAAAGAGCATGCTACGCATAGCATTGAGTTACCTATTCAATTTTCTTATCCTCAGCCAAGGTTTAAGTGTGTTCAGTATCGGATTATTCCTTTTTATAGAACTTATTACTACGGCAGTGGAAAGCTTGCTTGTGACTGTACATGTCAAACTAATGCAACAATTGGACTACCTCGACAAAGAGCTTATGAGTTTGGCTTAAGATATGAAGTGGCAATATGGTGATGCAGGTGAGAAAAATATTTACATTAGTACTTGGTAGTTTTTTAGCATTGGGTTGTTTAACAACAAGATCACTTCATGCCATGTATTTTTGCAATTGTAGTCCAGCTGATTATACGGATTTTCGTATTTATGTAGCCCCTCAAATTGCAAGGATCAAATTTCAGGTAGAGAGTTTAGCTATTTATAGGGGAGTTTTCCATGGTGGGTCTTTTGGGTTAGAATATAGACCTTTTTGTTCATTTTATGGTGGTTTTTTTGCAGATTGGATGATGGGTGATTGCGATTCAGAAATGCGCATGAGTCGCTATATTCATGATCTTGATGGGCAGGTTCGTTTTGGATACAGCCTTCCTATGTGGAACTTTTACAAGATGACGATGACAGCTTTTTCAGGCCTTGGTTATTCTGAGGTGATTCAACATTTAAGACAGGACCTTGTAATTTCAAATGAAAAATATTATTATTATACTTATTACGTCCCACTAGGGGCTATCATCGATTTTAGGATTAATCCTTCATTTGGATTTGGTTTCTTAATCGAATGGAAACCAACTATTAACGAGAGGTTAAAAACTCCCTATCTACAAGGAGTGCGTTTTGATCTAAAAAGAGAGGCTGGATACTTGCTAGAGGCCCCTTTTAGATTTTATATAGGACCAAAAGGTAAAAAAGCCAAAGCTGAAATTAACCTCGTTCCCTACCTCACTATGGCAGTTGACGGGGCTTTATATGCCAGCCTCCCTAATAAAACTACTATAACACTTCCTAGGCAAGACTATAAGTACTGGGGACTTAGGTTAAGCCTTGGAGCTACGTTTTAGTTAAATTTTTATTAGAAACTATTTTTTTAAGTAGGTTTTCTTTATTCTTTTTAGAAAACTACTAGGATTTATTGTGAAAAAAGATTTAACGATCCCTTATTATGGTGTTCACGCTGTTTTACAAATTTTTGCCCATAGAAAAGAAGAAATTCAAAGGGTCTATTGTTTAAAAAATAAAATGGCCTCTATTAAAGGGCTTCTTAAATGGTGTGCTGAAAATAAAAAACCCTATCATCTTGTTGAAGAAAAGGATTTAGAAAAGCTGACAGACTCAACTCATCATGAAGGGGTATGTTGTTTTGCAAATCCTATTTCAAGTGCTACTTTAGATTTGTTTTTTGAAGATATAAAAAATAAAAAAAAGGTTCTATCTGTTTATCTTAATGAGGTAGATAATCCCCATAATTTAGGGGCAATCTTAAGAACACTTGCTCACTTTGGGGTGACTTATCTATTTTTAGATCATCCGATTCGTTTAACCCCTTCTTGCTGTCGTATTGCGCAAGGGGGAGCTGAGCATGTAAAAGTTGTTTATATACAGCATCCTCAGGATTTTTTCACAAAATTAAAGAAAGAGGGATTTTCTCTTTATGGGACATCCTCTCATAAAGGACAACCTTTGCAAAATATTGCATTTGCACCAAAATCTATGATTGTCATGGGATCAGAATCCCATGGAATTGGAAAAGAGTTAGAAAAGCAGCTGCAATCGTGGATTACTATTGCTGGATCTAACTATGTAGAAAGTTTGAATGTGTCGGCAGCTACAGCCTTGCTTTGTTATGGATACTTTGCAAAACATGGACTTTAATATATGTTTAAGTCAGCTTACCTTGCTAAAGAAGATCTTTTAGATAGATTACTTGAGGAACTAGGTGATCCTCAAGCAGAGGTTTTGGGTCAGCTTGTACTTTCTAAACTCCCTTTTAAAGAGATTTACTTTAAGCAAAATGGGTGGAAACATTTAGAGAAAATTTCTATTACCTCTATTCAAGATGGTGTGCGCAAGTTAAAAGCTTTAGGAAAATATTGGGCGTTTTACCCAACAAAACTCAATCGTAGAGGTCTTTTTATTCAACAAGAGTTAGCTAAAGTTCCATCTACACCGCTAATATTTCCTGCAACTATCCCTGCAAGATCTATCGGAGCTTGGACGCTACTTGATCAAAATACGATGCTTGTCGCAAAAGAGACTAGCTCTTGCTTCCCTCATGGAATTATAGCGTTTCAAGAAACAAAAGTCCCACCCTCTAGAGCTTATTTAAAGCTTTATGAAGCTCTTATGTATGCAGGAAAAATTCCTAAAAAAGGGGATAAGTGTTTGGAGATAGGAGCAGCTCCTGGGAGTTGGTCTTATGTTCTTGCTTCTCTTGATACCAAGTTAAAAAGTTGTGATAAATCTTCTTTAGATCAGTCGTTAGATCGGTTTGCTAATCTTCAGTTTGTAAAAGGGGATGCTTTTAAATTAAGACCAGAAGTTATAGGGCCTATTGACTGGCTTTTTAGTGATTTGATTTGTTATCCAGACAAACTTTTTGAGTACATCTGTTTATGGCTAGAGTCTGGTATGTGTAAAAATTTTATCTGTACGTTGAAATTTCAAGAAGGGGTTTCTATAGCTTCTATAGAAAAATTTGCTCAAATCAAGGGCTCAAAAGTTCTTCATCTTTTTTATAATAAACATGAGCTTACTTGGATTAAAGTGGGTGATTAAAACGTATAGCACGTTTCTATCTTGCTATAATTTTTCATATACAAGTATGAAGAAATTATGGGATATTTAGAAATTACTATTCTTATTGTCATTTTAGGATTGCTATTTGATTATACAAATGGCTTTCATGATGCAGCTAATGTTGTTTCAACAATGATCGCAACAAAAGCGCTAGCTCCTATGGCAGCTATTATTTTTGCTGCTATATTGAATGCTATTGGTGCGACACAAATTGGTGGGGTCGCAAAAACGATTTCAACAGGGCTTATTCAAGAAACGATAGCCACACAAACTATGATACTCTACGCACTATTAGGTGCAATTGGTTGGAATTTTTTGACTTGGTATTATGGGTTGCCAAGCAGCTCTTCGTACGCTTTGATTGGAGGGTTAATTGGGGCGGCTATAGAGGCGCGTGGATTAGCAATTATCCAATGGGGAGGGGTTGTTTATAAAGTGTTAATCCCTATGATTCTTTCACCATTTATTGGATTTATAGCAGCTTATTTACTTATGAAGGTAATCTATAAATTTTTTGGCAATCACATACAAGGACATACTGCGAAAATTTTTCGTTATCTTCAGATTGGATCAGGAGGGCTTGTCGCTCTTTCACATGGCCTTAATGATGCGCAAAAAAGTATGGGGATTATTACACTTGGGCTTTTTGCATCGAAAGTGATTGCTTCTATTAATATTCCTCTATGGGTAATTTTATCTTGCGCTTTTATGATGGGACTAGGTACTGCGACAGGTGGCTATAGAATTATCCGTACAGTAGGCTTTAATATCACAAAGCTTTCTCCTCCTCAAGGGGTAGCAGCAGAGCTTAGTGCCTCTTTTGTTATTTTGACAGCTAGCTTTTTTGGTATGCCCATTAGCTCTTCTCAAATGATTGTAGGTAGCATTGGAGGAGTAGGTACAGCTAAAAATATCCATGAAGTTAATAGAAAAACCATAAAAAAACTTGTCATCACTTGGGTGTGTACGCTTCCTTGCTCAGCTCTTTTATCAGCTGCTATCTCTGCTTTTTCTCAAGTAATTAAGTGTTTTTTCTAAACCTTTTTCTAAGGACACAGTCGGTCTCCAGCTAGACATCGCGAAGAATTTTGACATATCAGCTTGAAGATACATGATTTGGTCAGATCGAAAAGGAGCTCTCCCAAAACATAATGCAGATGTAGGTTGGATAAGTTCATAAATCCTTGTTACAAGATTTCTAATCATGACTTCAGAGGCTGATCCTAAGTTAAAAATATGATTCCCTTTAAGATATGAGCTAGCTATTAAAGCTTTAGCCACATCTTCTACATAAAGATAATCCCATATTTGAGTTCCTTCTGTAAGTAATGGGGATTTGTTTTGTAAAAATTGAGTCATGACATACGGAATGAGCCAGGAGGGGTTATCCATAGGTCCATAGGAAGAAAAAAGTCTTAGCCATATGCAACCAATTCCATGAGACAAACAGTAATCTTGTAGATAATTGCATGTCTGTATTTTAGCTTGTACATATAAGGTTAGAGGTTTTAATTCCTCAGATTCTTCAATAGGATGGTCTTTGCTCCCATATTCTGCTTGAGATCCTAAAGCAATAATTGTTTGGACAGGTAATGATTTTATTTGAGATAAAAAATTTTTAAGAAGGTCTAGATTGCAACGTTGCAATAGATCATTACGACAAGCTCCTACAACACCCTCCCACGCTAGATGAAAAACGGTTACAGAAATAGCTGATGAAAGACTCTGAAAAAGATTTTTTTCTTTAAAACCATCGGATTCTAATACTGTAATATAGTGTCTAATGTCATTTAAACGGGTTAAATTAGCCCCTTTTCTTACGACGGCTATAATACTTGTGTGAGGGTGATGTATAAGCTCATGTGCAAGATAAGAGCCTATGAAGCCATGAGCTCCTGTTAGGATATAGTGCATAGAGTCTTTGCTTGTTGCATGTATTCTAAATACCACTTGGCAGTTAACTTAAGACCTTCTTCAGGTGAAAAAGAGGGAATCCAAGATAAGGTATTTTTGGCTTTAGCAGAACTTAAATATTGATGGGGTATTTCATTATCAGCCTTGTTTAAAATAATAGGCTCTAGATGTTCTTTGTGTGTTAGTCTTCTGAGGGTGTTGACTACATCTAGCACAGAGCTTGGATGATTTGTGCTCAAGTTAAATACTTCACCTTGTAAAGAAAAGCTTGCCAAGCGCTCTCCGATCGCAAGATAACCGTCTATAATATCTTGAATAAATACATAATCTCTAAGGTGCAATCCGTCACTTCTGATAGTAGGGGGGGTATTATGGTAAAGACTCCAAAGAGTTCCAGGAATAAGTCTATCCCAGTTAAAATCGCCACCTCCATAGACATTGCCACAGCGGGTAATGGCAATAGGTAGTTTGTAAGTGTGGTAATAGGATAAAGAGAGCATATCTGTACAGGCTTTTGAAACATCGTAGGGGTACTGTGCTTGAAGAGCTGTGTCTTCTGTAAAGGGAAGTGCGGCATGCGTTCCATAGCTTTTATCACTTGAGGCTACAATGATTCTTTTGATTAAAGAAGCATTTACTCTGCAAGCTTCAAGAAGAGTGTAAGTGCCCCTGATATTTGTTTCAAAAGTTTCAAAAGGATTTATAAGGGCTTTTCTCACTTGAGTTTGAGCCCCTAGATGAAATACAGTATCAATTTGATTTTCTTTTAGAATTTTTTCTAGAAGAAAAAGTTCTTCTAGATGCCCATGAATAACTTTCACCTTATGGATAAGACCACTGCGGATGAGTTCACTTTGCTCATGAGGATCATGCAGTAAAATGGTAATATGGGAGCCAAGCTTTAATAAACGGCTACATAGCCATGACCCAATAAATCCACTAGCTCCTGTAACAAACACTTTTTTATTTTTCCAAAAGGCAGTCATTAAGATCCTTTGTTAGCCATGGGGCTTTTTGAGTGTGCCAAAGAGCTTCTAAAGTGCGATGATCTCGAAGTGTATCCATAGGGTGCCAAAAACCGCTATGTTTAAAAGCTAGGAGTTCTTTTTGTTTGGCTAGAGTTTCCAAAGGGTCTTTTTCCCACATGGTGCTATCATCTGCAATAAAATTCAATACTTGAGGCTCGAGGACAAAAAAACCTCCATTGATCCAATCTTTTTGTGGTTTTTCTGAAAACAAGGTCACTGTATCATTTTCTAAATCGAGTCCACCAAAACGTGGTGGTGGGTGCACTGCTGTTACAGTGGCTAGTTTTTTATGGCTTTTATGAAAAGCTAGCAGTTCGTGCAGATTCACATTAGATAAACCATCTCCATAGGTCATCATAAATGTTTCGCATCCTATCCACTCTTTTAATCTCTTGAGTCTTCCACCTGTTTGTGTATGTAGACCCGTGTCTATAAGGTGGATTTTCCATGGAGGAATGGTTTTTTCATGGATTTTTGTAATGTTGTTTTGAAGATCTATTGTTAAATCGTGACTAAGAGCGTAGTAGTTTAGAAAATAGGATTTGATTACATCACCTAGAAATCCTAAAGCAATGACAAATTCAGAGAAATTATAAAGGCTATAGTGATGCATGATATGCCATAAAATAGGCTTATCTCCAATTTCCACCATCGATTTTGGTAGCTGCGTAGTTTTTTCTGATAGGCGCGTTCCAAAGCCTCCAGCTAAAATGATAACTTTCATTTAAGACCCACAGAATTTGACAAGTATATGAGAAAACAGGGACTATAGCGCAAGAGAAAGTTCGATGCAATTACGATTATGCGTTGTTAGGCCATCCAGTCATTTTTTTTGTTTTAATTCTTTTTGCCCAAAATAGATTGTTATGATTCCACCTAAAATGACAAGAACAATACCAGCCGCACTAATCAGATCAGGAATTTTTTTCCAAACAAGAAAGTCGGCTAAGGTACCAAAGACTATCGAAAGCAATTGTAGTGATGAGGTGATGCGAACAGGGGCTTTAGCGATAGATAATGTGCTAAAAAACTGATAGAACAATCCCAAGACACCTACTATTAAAAGCAGTCCAAAAACATGCAAAGATATAGGCCGCCAAGTAAATGGCAGAAAAATAGCAGAAACACAAAAGCAGATTAAAAAGTTGTAAAATAAAATCTGTATAATAGGGAGGGTTTTTGTCAAAGTCCGGATCATCACATAAGCAATTGCTGTAAAAAGACCTGAAGCCAAACCTATTAAAGAAGCCGATTGTAAAAGAAGCACTCCGGGTTTTAAAACGAAAGTGATCCCAATAAATCCTACAATCACTCCAATCCAAATTTTATAAGACGTTTTTGTTTGATGAGTAATCCAAACAAGAAAAGGGATAAAAAGAGGGGATGTATTATTAAGAAGAAGACTTTCTGTTAAGGAGATAAATTTAAGGACATAGAAAAAAGAGGCTATAGCTAATAGAGAAAATAATGTTCTTATAATGAGCTTAATTGGTTCAGTAACTGTCAGAGCGTCTTTTGGATGTTTAATCACCCAAGGTAAAATTAAAATAAGGCTTATAAAAAACCTGATACAAACCACCATATCTGTAGAAGCTTTATGACCTATAAATTTTGTTGTAAGACTCATCAGGGTAAAAGAAATCGATGCAAGAATGGCAAAGACTACGCCTGATCCAAGATGTTGATCATGGGTTTTTCTTAGGTAAATATGCATATACAACCTTATAAAATTGAAATCATTCCGTTTTTTTTCATATAAGAAGCTCTTTAAGTTTATCTGTATCGATATGCCTACTTGATAAGATCACAGCTGTAGGGCCTTCTAGATGAGGTCGTTTTTCATGTAAGCAAGCAGCTATTGTTACAGCAGCTGATGGGTCTATCAGACATTGATGGTGATGGAGCATCCAGCGAACTCCTTCTATTAGCTCTTCACTGCAGTGTAGAGATAAATGATCGGGTTTGTTTTTTAAAATAACAGACGACTTGTCTGATCCTATTAGATCAGTATTCTGACATCCAATAAGTGTAATATCAGGATATTTTTTTTTCGCATAGTAAGTAAGACCTGTCATCATATTACCCTGATTTATAGGTGCTATAATATTTTTAACTTGTGGAATATCTTTAAAAATTTCAACAGCTAAAGAACCCCCACTTGCAGCCATAAGTAGTGGGTGATTTTCCAAACATAACCAAGAAGATTGATCAAGTTCGCTATAGCTATCGGTTAGATAAAACTCTGCCTGAAACTCTATGAGTTTTCTTTCAATGATAGAGTCTGTATTTAAAGGAAGATAAAGTTTACAAGGGATGTTCAGTAGGTGAGAGGCATAAGCTATAGCAACAGCCTTACTTCCTTGGCAAGAGGTAATAATCCCTTGTTTTTTTTCAATATCACTAAGTTTTGAAAGAAGGAAATAAGCACCGCGCAAATGCAAAGATCCACTCGGTTGCAAATGTTCACACTTAAAGATCACAGGAACTTTTAAAATATCAGATAGTGGTTTCGAGTATTCTATAGGGGTTTTAGAAAACCATCCATGTAGTGTTTTTGTAGCTTCATGGATGAGTTTAAGACTGAGCTTATTTCGGTTCATTAGATTGATGCTTGTTAAGTTTTTTGAGCCATTTTTTACATAAGATGGGAACAAGAGCAAAAACAGCTAGTAAGATTAGAGAGATTTTTAGTTGTTTATTAAAAACTAGGTCTAAAGAAAAGGGTTTATTGGAATCAAAAATTTTACTAAGGCCTGTTCCTGCATAGTTAAAAATAAAAGAGCCTGGCATGACTCCTATAAATGTTGTCCATAGGTAAGTATACCAATGAATTTTAAAAAATGCTGGTATTAGATTAACAAGCCAAAAAGGAACAATAGGGATAAAGCGAAGAAAAAGTAGGTAACTCACTGTATGTTCTTTGATTCCGACCGCTATTTTTTTAAAAAAGGGAGAGGCACGTTCTTTAAGTAATGTTTTAAGGGTAGTTTGTGCAACTAAAAAAAGGATAAAAGAACCTACCGTGGAGCCAATAATCGAACATAAAAATGCCAAAGGAAGAGGAAATAAAAATCCTGCTGCTAAAGTAAAAAGTCCTCCTGCAGGAATTGATAGAGCTGTTGAAAGGGCATAGACCCCCATAAAGGTTAAAGAGACAGTGATTAGGTGATAACGAACAAGTTTTAAAAGATGAAGCCTATAAGTTTTTAAAGTATCAAAATTTAGATACTGATTGAGTCCAGAT
>JBAWWQ010000024.1:0-12203 GCA_037146655.1 Chlamydiota bacterium
AGAGTGACATTTTAACTTAACGGAAATGTGACATTTCAACTAAACGCTAATATTATTAAATATATATTGTATAATAATTAATATATAAATTAAAATGTGTTTTTTTATTGTTTATTTTATAAAAACACGCTTTTTGAAATAAATTATTTTTTTTACTAATCAGAAAAACCCTAGGATGAATGCATTTCTATGATTATTAACAACTTATGTGTTTTAAATATTATATAACGACTTGAATATAATAACATAATCTAGCAAGAACTGCTGACTCTTTTTGACAAATAAAATTTTTAAACTTCCTGATATTTAAAAGATCCACAATCCAAATGGAGCTACTTCTAAAAGTATCTGTAAAAGCATTTTTTCTTGAAATTGAAGAATCTCTTGTGTGTAGATATTAGTAAGAGACTTACCAATTAGCTCTTGAGGACTACTAAGATAAGTATCTTGCCAAAAAAAGGCATTATCATAGCCTGTAAGAAATCTGCTACTTACAATAAGGGCACAAAATTCCCCCTCTTGTCTTAAGTAGGCAAGAACATGATGATATTTTTGCCCTTTACATTTTATGGGAATATATTTAGCTGTCAAAAAAAACTCTCCTTTTTCTCTTCTAACATGAAGACCTCTGTAGAGAAGATAGAGTTTTAAAGGTTCCAAATCCTCTTGGTTAAAGGCATTTGCTATCCACTGCTTGCAAGAAACAATTGATTGAATGCGTGCTAAAGCTATTTTACGATTTTTATAATCTACTGGTCGGCGATTATCCGGATCAACCAAGCTAAAATCCCACTTTTCTGTCCCCTGATAAATATCTAATGGAGCTGGAAGGCCAAGTGTTAAGTTAATACAAGACAAACTACTCAGCTGACCTGGTCTATCAATTTTAGAAACAAACTGTAATAAAGACTTATAAAAAGGTGTATCTTCTTGTAAAATAGCTTCAATAAAGTGTAGTAGTGCTTTTTCATAAGAGGGGTGATGATGGATCCATGTAGTATAAACTTTAGACTCTCTTGAAGCTTTAATTAAATAGCTTTTGAGTCTCTCTACAAGAGCTTGCTTATTTTGAACATCTCTTGGCCAAAAACCAACAAGAGTTTGATAAAGAAAATACTCTCTATTAAAATCTGGAAATAATTCTTTTTCAACATGGATCTTATAACAAGCATTTTGCCTTTTCCATGATACAACAAGCTCTTTCCATTCATCAAAAACCTCACTTAACACGCAAAGTCTCATCCGCATATCAAAGCTACGTTTTGTATCATGGGTCGAGAAAGTCATCCAACCATCTGGATGATGCGTTTGTTTAAACTCCATCTCAGAATGAAAATCTTGAATAGACTCTCCAAAACCATGAGGCTCCCCTCCCACCTCATTTAAAGCAATGAAACGATTATAGTTATACAAATGAGTATCTTCTAACCCCTTAGCCATAATGACAGGTGATAATTGTTGGAATTTCATAACACACGCTATCTCAGAAGAATTTAAAGCCTCAAAACCCTCTAAAAAAAGCCCCTTAAGATAGTTAAAACTACTTGTTAAAAAAGGTTTGTTTTTTTGAGCTTTATCAAAAACCTTTACTAAAATAGCTTTTTCAAATGCAGTTAAAACTCCTATTTCTTGATCTAAATAAGTTCTGTAAACAGGGAAAAAAACATAAAGTTCTATCAAAGCCTCCTCTAAATGTTCAATACTCAGATCTTCTATGTTCCTTAAATCTGCACAATTAAAAAATTTATTAGCTAAGGCTTTCATATCACTTGTCATATAAAGAAGGGCAAATTCTCTTTTTTCCTTTTGCAAAAGAAGCTCTTTATCTATTTTTTCACCTAGAAAGACCTCATAGAGCTCAGAAAAATTCTCTTCTTGCCCTTTATCTATAAAAACCTGGTGCAAAAGATTCAAATACTCATACCCAACAGTCCCCTTTACTGGCCAATGCAAAGGAAGCCTTTCTCCTTTTTCCAAGATCTTTTCAACAACTAGATAAAGAGATTTTTCTGCGGATGGATCTAATTTTTTATAAAGCTTTTGCAAATGCTTTAAATACTGATACGGGTTGTAAAGTCCATCAGGATGGTCTATTCTTAACCCTTGTATGGATTTATCTTTTAAAAGCTGCCCAATAAGTGGGTGGAAATGATCAAATACATCTTTGTTTTCCATTCTGATAGCTGCTAAACTATGTATATCAAAAAACCGCCTATAATTAATGTTTTGATTAGCATATTGCCAAAACTCTAGAAAAAAATGTTGCTTACTTAAAAAGTTCTCCAAACGCGATTTATCCTGATTAATCTCTCTAATATATTGATCGATCAAACTTTTTATTTCTTTATTTTGCGCAAGTAATGCCCAGCTGTCTTTTAAGCTTTTAAATACCACCCCTCTTTTTTCTTTCTCTTTAAAAGAAGTCATCAGAATAAGCTTTTTAAACTCCTTATATAAAGCCTTAATTTCCAAATGGATCGTTAAAGCATCGATCGCTTCTAAACATTCTAAATATCCTTGGGTACTCACAGGAAATGACAGTCCCATGACCTCTATCGCTAAACCTGACTTAAGCGACGCAAGTGTGATCTGACTTTCATCAAGAGCTTGATGAAATGGTCTATCTAAAATTGGCATCAGCACTTTACCCTTTAAAGAAGAAAGCAGAGGCTGAAAATCTATATCAAAATACTCTGCATACTCAGAATAAGGACCACTTTCTAAAAGATCATACCACCAAGGATTTTCCAAAGATGCTGCCATGTGATTCACTACAACATCTAAAACAATATTAAACTCTAAAGATTTTGCTAAAACGCAAAAAGCTAAAAAAGCCTTCTCCCCACCTATTTGCTGATTAAACTTTAAAGGATTGATTAGATCATAACTGTGCATACTCCCCTCTGCAGATTGAAGCAAAGGACTACAATAAAGAGTGTCTATACCAAGCTCTTTAAGATAGGGTAAAACAGCTAACGCATCACAGAGAGTAAAAGTAGGGTTTAATTGCAGACGATAAAGATTAGTGGGTCGTCTACTCATGAAAACCGGATGAAATCACAGTATTTTTTAAAACCAAGTTGATTAAAATAATGGCAGTTTTCTTTAAATGTTTTAACCATAGCGAAATGATAGCCTTGCTCTTTTGCTTGAAACAACATTTTTATTGTTAGATCTAACATAAGCTCTTTTTCTTGAGATTTAAAATTTTGTGCTACGCTACAACGTAAACCTGCAATGCCCGCCCCTAAATACAACTCTCCAACAATTGCCGGTATCCCATCTAAATATCCAATAAATAGCTTAATAGGATCTGATCCTCTAATAGATAACGTGGATATTTTTTCAAAATAATCAAAAATAGCCTCTTTTTCTTTACGTAAAGTAGAGTACACCTTGCCGACATCTTCAATCGTAGATTTTATTAAAGCCTGTTGAACATCAAATCCTGGAATGTATTTCAACCTTTTCTTAAGTTCATGCACAGCTATCACCATACAATAGCTTTCTTCTTGTTTTTTAAGACCTAAAGATTCTAATGCAGGTTTAAATAACTCTAAAGATGTTGTAGGCCCTACCATCCATGAAAAAGGTAGGTTTTTTAACTTAAAATACTCAATAGTAGCTTGGATACGCTTTTCAATATGGTCAGGTGAACACCTGACTGTATATACATAATTTAAAAAACATGAAGCAACTTTTGTATCAACTAAAATAAAATCTTCACGTTTCATCACATCCATGCTAGGATGTCTAGAAGCAAAAAACACATGATGTTCAATAATGTTTCTTTCTATAGCCTCTATAAGATTGTCATTACAAAGATCTGTAAGTATCCAATTACGCATAATTTATTTAATATTTAAGATTAAATTTGCATTGTGAACAAAAGATCTCATCTGTCAAGTTTTTTTTATTCAAATGAGTTTTTTTTTATTTTTCCACTTCAAATTAACAGTTTTTCTTTGTAAACTCTCTTTACTTGATTTAACTTGGCTGTTTTTATGATCACATCTCACAAAAAACTCACTGTTGCTGTAGGCATGTCCGGAGGGGTAGACTCTTCTGTCTCTGCTCTGCTTTTAAAGCAAGCAGGTTATGAAGTTTTTGGTTTGTTCATGAAAAACTGGGAAGAATCAGATTCACAAGGTAAATGTTTAGCTTCAAAAGACCAGGAAGACGCTGCAAAAGTATGTAAACACTTAGATATCCCCTTATACACCGTTAACTTCACAGAAGATTATTACAATCAAGTATTTCAAGATCTTTTAACAGGTCTTGAAGCTGGTCTTACCCCTAATCCTGATATTTTATGTAATCGAGAAATTAAATTTAATCTGCTTTTAAAAAAAGCCCTTTCACTTGGGGCAGATTATCTAGCTACAGGTCATTACTGTCAAATTGGCTCCGACGAGGGGCTTTACCATTTACTTAAAGGATCTGACCCCAATAAAGATCAAAGCTACTTTGTCTATACACTACAGTCGTCTGCTTTACAAAAAATTCTTTTTCCTGTTGGTTCTTTAGAAAAACCACAAGTTCGAGCCTTAGCAAAACAACACGGACTAAGTACTTCAGAAAAAAAAGATAGTACAGGGATCTGTTTTATCGGCAAAAGAAACTTTCAACAATTTATATCTCAGTATATTCCCAAAGACAATGGGGTTATTTTAGATATGGAAGGAAATGTTGTAGGTACTCATGTAGGGGCTATTTACTATACAATAGGTCAAAGAAAAGGTTTAGGGATCGGTGGTGAAGGTGACGCTTGGTTTGTAGCAGATAAAGATGTTAAAAACAATATCGTTTACGTAGCTCAAGGACATAACCACCCCGCTCTTTTTTCTAAAGGACTTATAGCAAAAACTCTTTCTTGGGTTAATCTACCACCTGGTCCACTACCCTTTAGCTGCCAAGCCAAAGTACGTTATCGTCAAAATGACCAAGAGTGCATTATAGAGCATGTTGATAACGTCTCTATCAAAGTATCTTTTCTAAAACCCCAGCGAGCAGTTACGCCAGGGCAATCTATTGTGCTTTATGATAAGAACCGTTGCTTAGGCGGCGGCATTATTGCTGAAAAATTTTAATGTCACTATATTTTTTTTAATTTCATACGTAAAATTTTATTTTTATATTATTAAAAATAAATATATTATAAACATCTTAATTACATTGAAAAATTGCTAGTTAAACTGTATAATTTTGCTAAATTAATATTAAAGTAAGGACATCATCCAATGAATGTTAAATCCTATCTTATCAACATAGCAAAACCCTTTACGAGGTTTTTAGCTAGGGCTTTAGACTATTCTATTTTTTATTGTTTCTTTATTCTCCCACTTTTTTTTACCGCATTGCTGGATCATGACACCCTACATTTAGCTTGTGTTCTTCTTGTTCCCTTTTTTTGGATCCCTTTTGAAGCTTTATTTATTTCACTACTCGGAACTACTCCAGGAAAAGCTTTACTTGGTATTCATATCCGAGATGGCAACTGTAAAAAAATTTCCTTAAAAACTTCTTTTAAACGATCTTTTATTACGTGGATCAAAGGTGTAGGATGCAATCTCCCTATTTTAAATATTTACTTAGCACTCAAACGCTTTAGACAAATGAAAGCTCAAGGAGTCGCTCCCTGGGATAGTCAAGATGTCACCCAGTTCTATCATAAAAAGAAAAAGAGACTAAGGACAATTATAAGTTCTCTACTTATGGTTGTTTTTTCTTTATTTTTTATTGCAGAGTATGAGGTTCGAGAAGTCATCACCTCATCTAGTCAAGCATTTACAGGTTCTGGTTGCTTTAAAAAAGAAAATTGGAAAACTTATGCAGATCCAAAAGGTGATTATATCTTAGAATTCCCTGGGGTCCCTGAGATTTCTGAAACTAAAATTGCGATCCCTAAAAGTAAAGACCACCTCCCCTTTCAAACAATTAATTATTTTACAGAATCAATGGATGTTGAATACAATTTAACCCATACAATCCTCCCAGATAGCTGGCTAAAATGGAATTCTGCACTTCTTTTAAGAGGGGCTTTAAAGGTTGTGGCTTCCCATATTTCTGATAATGCCAAAATCCTCAAAAAACATACAAAACGCTATAAGAACTATCCTGCTGTAGAATTTGTTATGCAAAAGAAAAATAATCAAGAATGTGCTGGAAGGCTTATTTTAGTTGGAAATGTCCTTTATAAAATTGAAGTTATCTATCCTAAAGAGAAGCAAACAGATGTACAAGATCAACTCAATGCTTTCTTAGATTCTTTTGAACCTAAGTAAAGATCTCTTTTTAAAAAACCCTTAATAGATGCGTCTATCAAGGGTTTTTTATGGCTTTAAAAAAAAACACTCATTAATCACTAAATAATGCATTTTATGATTTTTTTTGATTGGCAAACCGTGTATACTTCTCCCTAAATCTCAAATAAGAAGAGAAGAAAATGACCTTTGTCACAGAAACATCAGCTCCTTTAATCGAAGTTTTACAAGCATTTGCTCCTACAAGCTCGAAAAACACTCTTAAAAAATGGTTAAAAAGCAAGCGTGTCTATGTAAATGAGCATATGGTTGAAAACCCAACTACTCTCATTAAAAAAGGATCCAAGCTTTCTTTAGGCCCGAAAAAGGAATACTTTAAAGCAAAGATAGAAATTCTCTACGAAGATAAAGATCTTGTTGTTATTTACAAACCCCATGGATTATTAAGCGTTGCAACAGATAAAGAGCAAACCTATACCGCCCATTCTCTTTTAAAAGCACGTACTTCTGACAGAAAAGTTTATCCTGTTCATAGGCTAGATAGAGACACTTCAGGTGTCTTAATGTTTGCTTATACAGACTATGCTAAAGAACAGTTAAAAAAGCAATTTGAAGACCACTCTATCTATAGAGAATATCGAGCTTTGATTTTAGGTCATTTAGAAGAGAAAAAAGGGACTTGGAAAAGCTTTCTTAAAGAAAATGCAAATTTTGTAGTTTATGAGTGTGAAGAATGTCCAGAAGCTATGGAAGCCATCACAAACTATGAAGTTTTATATGAAACGAAAAAATCTTCTTTTGTTAAATTCATATTAGAAACAGGGAAGAAAAACCAAATTCGTGTTCAAGCAGCTCATAGGGGCCACCCTATTTTAGGTGATAAAAAATATGGTCCTTCGTCTTCACCTTTTGAACATATTTCTCTTCATGCTTACGCCTTGCATTTTGTTCATCCTACCTCATTAAAAACAATGCGTTTCACCTACCCCTATCCTAAAGAATTCCAAAAATTTCTTCCACCCTCTCCCTTAGACAAATAAATCGATAGAAATCTTTTACTTTTGTATAGTCTGCATATGCAATCTATAAAGGGCTACTCATGAGAAAATTACATCGTTGTCGTTGGGATAAAAAAATTGGAGGAGTTTGTGGTGGCCTCGGTCAATACCTTCAATGTGATCCAACTCTTATCCGTATGATTCTTGTTTTTTTATGCACAGTAACAGCTGTTATCCCTTTTTTGATTGTCTATATTATCTTGTGGATCCTTCTTCCACTTGGTCCTCCCATCTACGTTCAGATTCCAGGCAAAAAACTCTATCGCTCAAAAATCCATAAAAAATTAGCTGGGATCTGTGGTGGACTTGGGGAATTTTTTCTTCTTGATCCCAATCTTATGCGCATCCTTGTCCTCATTTTAGCCGTGATAACCGCCTTTGTTCCAGTTGTTATTTCTTACGTTGTCGGTTCTTTTATTATACAAGAAAATCCCGACCAATAAAAACATTCGCAAAATAGTAAATAGTCAAGTTATAGTATATTTAAAAAAAACAACCCTAAAAAGCTATGAAAACAATCCAACCTCTTATCATCATTTTACTAGGTCCCCCGGGAGTTGGTAAAGGCTCACAAGCTGTAAAAATTCATAAATCAAGACATCTTCCCCATATTTCTACAGGAGATATCCTGCGAGCTAATATCAAAGAAAAAACGCCTCTTGGTTTGCAAACTCAAAGTATCATAGAAAAAGGAGAACTTGTTTCAGATGAAATCATTAACAAGATGGTTTTAGAAAGAATCTCTGAGCAAGACTGCAAAAAAGGTTTTATCTTAGACGGCTACCCTCGAACACTTGCGCAAGCTCATGTCTTAGAAAAGGCCTTAGATCCACAAGCAATGATTAAAGTCATCATGTATAGCGCAAAAAATGAGACTATTGTCAAACGTATCAGCGGTCGATTAACCTGCAAACATTGTGGCCAAGTGTTTCATTCCACACTAAACCCTCCAAAAAAACTAAATATTTGCGATAACTGCTCTCATGAACTCATGCAACGTAAAGATGATCAAGCTGAAATTGTATTAGAAAGGCTAAAAATTTACCAAAAAGAGATAGATCCCCTTGTTCAGTTTTATCATCAAAAAGGGCTACTACAATCTATTTCTTGCGAAGGCTCTATTGATGAAACTTTTACACAAGCAAATCTATATTTAAACAGTTAATTTAAGAGGGTTTTATGAAAAATTTTACTTGGCCTATCGGAGCCTTTGCCTTTCTTTTAATATTTGGAGGCTTCTTTGGCTTTATCAAGGCTCATAGCATAATCTCGCTTATCATTAGCTCTATTTTTGGATTAACTCTTCTTCTTTGTGCTCTCTTCATCTATAAAGAAAAAATCCCAGCACTTTACATAGCAACTTCTTGCATTTGTTTCTTGCATCTCTTTTTTTTATATCGCTTTTTCAAAACATTTAAACTTATGCCAGCTGGCATGTTTGTCCTCCTCACCACAGCCCTGGGAGCCCCTCTTTTGCATTATTTAACTAATAAAATTAAAGAAAAGTCTTACATTTAATTTTTTTTATACAATATTTTCAAAAGTTTTTATTTAAAAATACATGTTTTTGTTGTTTTAAAAAAATAATTATTATCAATATTAATTTAGTTTAATTGTTTATATATAAAATGATGTATAATTATATGTAGATTAATAAAGAATATGTGTATAAATCATGACTTCTATAATCCCAATACAGACTCTGCCCCCCAATTCAAAAGCCTATATCTATCAAGAACCTTCCTTAGATAGCTTTAAGACTATTGCTAAAGAAGCTATGAAAGTTGATCACCAAATTTATTCAAAAAAAAGACTTAGTCCCATCGAGTTTTCTCTTAACGCTGCTTTGCCAAGCATATTTGATGCTATATCCGCTCCTTACAAGATCATAAAAACACTTACATCCCTAGCAAAAGAAAAGCTTAAAACAGTAAGTGTCTCTTTAGAAGAATCTCACTGGCAATTAGCAGCCGACAGCCTACATTTTATCAACGGCCTAATTACACCTCTGTCATACCTATCTATAATTGGTATTTACACAACACATATAGCTGTATTAGCACCTTTATTGTTTATTACAGGATTTGTTCTCTCATCAATAGAGCTTGGCATTAACATTCAAAACTTCTACAGACAATATGATTTTTATAACAAAACAGAACTCTCGTTATTGAAAAAAACTGAAGAATTATCTTCTGTTCAAAACACGAAAACCTTAAAGAAAACCATTAATTCTTTAATTAAACATCTGAAAACTCACCTGCCGCGAGAAGCCTTGAGAACCACGCATCAAAGTCTTTTACAGACTCTTGAAACTCTTCAACAGAATCCAAATCAATTACAAAACTTAATCCCCTCTATCCAAAAACTTACTATTGAATATCTCTTAGACTCTTTACATGACATCTACCTTGTTATTAATGAAAAGTCGCAAAATAAAATTCTTCATAAAATTCAAGAATATTATCGAGATCAAAAATACCCTACAGCTCTTCACTCCGCTTTTTCTTTAATACAACATGTCTTTGCAGAAAAAAAGATTCTCTTAGCTAAGAGAATCGAGCCTTGGCTTGCTTTAGATGTTACAAAAAAATACACTCCTATTCGCGAAAAACTGCGCGCCACAGATAAATCCGAACAAGAAGATGGGATTAAACAAGGACGAGACCTTCTTCTAAGAATTTCTTGTAATGCTGAAATAAAGAAAAAAGTATGCATTACAAATATTGCACTTTTTGCAATTACACTTGCTTCTTACTGTTTGTCACCCTTAAGCAGTATCATTCCAATTTTCTTTTTCATCGCAACACTATCTATTTATACGGCTAATCATATGATTATTTATGGTTATTTAAACAGTGAAAGGCCCTATGACTTCCATTTTATCAACTGCTTACCTAAATGGTGCACTGCAGCCGCATCGAAAATTCAATCCTTGTTTTCTCCTAATGTTTCTTCTATAAACGCTACTGATTTAACACACGTTATCAGAAAAAATAGATGCTATTCTTAAAATTCTCTCTTGCCTGTAAAACTTAAATTTTCTATTTTAGAGAGAATCATAGAAAGTAGCTGTTATGATAGTTAAATCTAAAAAAATACCTGTTTTTTTCAATGTCATCCTATTTGGCATCCTCATGGGTTGCTGCTATTGCTTTATAGATGATAGATTTGCTCTTCATACACAACACCTACGCGATGGTTTGTATATTCCGATGCGGATTTTATCCATTTTTATTTCACCACCTACACAGCTTACCATTTGGACTGCCTTATTTTTGTGGTTTCTTATCATTAAAAAATCAGATAAAATTTCGCATTACCTCTACCCTATGGTAGCTTCACTTATCCTTACTAATGCTTTGGTAAGAGTTGTTAAAGTGTTTTTTGGTAGATCACGTCCCGATATGCTATTAACAGATGGTATTTACCATTTAAAAATGATCTCTTTTCAAAGAATTTTCTCCTCACTACCCTCTGGTCATGCCGCTACAATTGCCGCTATCATGGGTTTTTTAGCAGCTCGTCATCCTAGATATGCTTTGTTATACATCCTAGGTAGTATCGCTATCTCTCTATGCCGCGTCTTTATCGGAGCCCACTACCTAACAGACATTCTTGTTGGTAATTTTTTAGGATTTTATGTTTCGTGGATGATTTATTTTCAAGAAAGCTTACAAGAACCTGCTTATTTACAATATACAGAGAAGGACACTTATGACAAACTCCCCTCCTATTCAGAAACTAATTAAAGACCGCTGGTCTCCAAGGGCGATGAGCTCAGAACCTTTATCTAAAGAAGAACTAATGCCTTTATTTGAAGCAGCTAGATGGGCTCCCTCTTCTTATAATGCGCAGCCTTGGCGCTTTATTTACGCCCATCGGGGCAGCAAACACTGGGATCTACTTTTTGATCTATTAGTTCCCTTCAATCAAAGCTGGGCTAAAAATGCTGCTGCACTAGTTTTAATCCTGTCTAGAACCACTTTTAGTCACAACAACAAACCCTCTCCTACTCACAGCTTTGATACTGGGGCTGCTTGGGAAAATTTAGCACTAGAAGGCCACGCCAGAGGTCTAGTAGTACATGGAATGCAAGGTTTTGACTATCAAAAAGCTATAGAAACATTTCAGATACCCACGCACTACCAAGTGGAAGCCATGGTGGCAATTGGAAAACAAGGCCCTTTAACATCACTGGATGATTCTATAAGAAAAGATGAGCATCCGAAAGAAAGGTTATCTTTAGATGACCTTATCAGCGAAGGTATTTTTAATTTCACTTAAAAAAAATCGAGCAAGTCCCTGAACTTGCTCGACTTAACCATGGAGCGAGAAAAATTACTCTTGCTACTACAGGCTAAGACCAAGAACTGATGTCTTAGCTTTTTTGCTTGATTTTCTTCTAGCTTTTGGCTTAGAAGCAGCTTTACGCTTTGTAGTTTTTCGTTTAGCTGTTTTTCTCTTAGCTGTTGTTTTACGAGCTGTTTTACGAGCTGTTTTACGCTTAGCTGTTTTTCTCTTAGCTGTTGTTTTGCGAGCTGTTTTACGCTTAGCTGTTTTTTTCTTAGCTGTTGTTTTACGAGCTGTTTTTCTCTTAGCTGTTTTACGAGCAGCTGTTTTTCTCTTAGCAGGAGCTTTAGACTTACTAACAGTCGTTTTTCTCCTAGGTGATTTTCTTTTAGTTGCCATTTTGTTTTCTCCTTAATCTGGTATTACCAAGTAGGTATTTTTTAGAGGTGCTAATTGCACTAACAAACTAATTCATCCCTACAATCTTTAATATACAACTAAAAGAATTTTTAATTAAATAAAAAAATTGAATTTTTATTATTAAAATTAAACAAGTTTATTAAAAACAAGTTTAAGCATCTGCTAAAAC
>JBAWWQ010000025.1:0-11622 GCA_037146655.1 Chlamydiota bacterium
ACATGCTCTATGTGAATCCATGGTGCTTATTTTATAAAAGAGATTTTCTTGAGTGCGATGGGCCTGCAAGGCTTTTAAATGAGCATAGTTACATGAGGCTTATTGATAGCATTATACAACAAAAATTACTAGAGACTAGTAGGGCTCAATAGAGGTAGCCTGCTAGATGTATTACTCTAGAACCTTTATGTGTTTTTCAGGATATAGAGCAGAATTGCTAGCTTTAGATTTGATGTCAATAATTTTTTAGTCTAATTTTGATGGGTATCTTGGGTTAATATGTTTTTTTGTATAAATTCAGAAGCGCCTAGCCAATAGCAAAAAAGAGAGGCGGGTATTTTTATATAGGTTTTGTGTGTTAATTTTTCTTGTAAAAATCCTATGTCCTGTGGGTTTTTTGTTATTATGTAACCATGTAAAATCGATGGTTTTTGGCTACATAGATCAATCAGTCCTGGGATATCACGCATTTGTATTGTTTCAGATTGATATTTGATTTCAAAAGGAATGATAGCGTTATTCATTTCTATTATTAAATCAACTTCCTTTGCTTTTTGATTGCGCCAATAACTAAATTTGGCTTGATTGGAGGATGAGTGAGACCATAGATGTCCGATAACAGCGGTTTCAACGCATTGGCTCAACGCTCTTGGATCTTCAAGTATGGTTTTGCCTTTCATTAATACGGCAGGGGCTATTGCAGGATCGCTAAGATAGAGTTTGTTTTTCCCCCTTAATATTTCTTTGCCGTAGCCAAATGGAGGGAGTCTATAAATAAGATAAGTAGATTCAAAAAGATCGATAAAATTTTGAACAGTCTGTTTGGCAATACCTAACTCTTTGGATATAGTTTGAGTATCTTGCATCCCTCCATCATGCATGCAAAGAAAAATAAATAGTTGTTCTAATTCTATAATTCTTCGCACTCCAAAAAGAGCTGTCATATCTCTTTTTAAGATTTTATCAATAATATCTTCTCTGAGAAGTCTTTGAGATTGAGTGATGTTTTCAACAAGAACAGTTTGAGGGAATCCTCCGCGAATGAGGTATTCATGAAAATGTCCTATTAAAGCAGTTGCTGCCTCACTCATTCGATAGAGCTTGTTTGGTGCACAGTCAAATAAATGATTAATTGTATCGATCATAGGGATATTAGGAAGGTTGATTTTTTTGATCTGTAGATATTCATAAAAGGAAAGGGTGGCAATGCGAAGAGTATGCCAGCGTCCTACTCCAGACTCTTGATTTGTATGAATAAGTGGAGTAGCAGAACCTGTGAAAATGATTCTCTTATTTTTGAAAAAGTCTACTTGGTGCTTAACCCAAGTTCCGATATCTTGAATAAACTGTGCTTCATCAAGGAATAGATATTCTGGCCCATTAGCTTTTGGTTCCAATTCCCTCCATGCTTCTAAAACTGCATGTAGCCCGCCGAGTTTACAGATAGGGTGGTCAAAGGTTGCATATAAAATGTTAGCAGGAGGCACTCCCGAATCGATAAGCTTTTGAATCGCTTGAAGTAGCAATGTTGTTTTTCCTACTTGTCTTGGACCAGATAGCATAATAGCTCGCCAAGCTGGGGGGCTTTCTATCCAATGCATTAATTCTTGAAAAGCCCCTCGATGCCATTGAGGAAGGTCTGGGATTGTTTCTCTTCTCCACCAAGGATTAAATTGTGAAAGAATGGCTATGAGCTCTTCTTTAGGGATTTTCATGACTATCTGCCTTATTTACTGACTTTAAGTAAAGTATACTTACTCTATTTCTTTATTTTAAGCAAAGTTCGTCTGATTTTCAAGAGATAAATAACGAATTTTAGTGGCAAATTAATCGGTTTGTATGTAATTTATTGGTTATTAGCTGGTTGAAGGTTTTTTGGTGTGGTATTTTTATGGTTAGATTAGAAAAAAGGACTGTAGATAAGGTTGATACAGGGTAATTTGTCAGTTTTTCCCAATATTAATTTTTTACCAAATTAGTAATTGCTAACTTAGATCATAGTTATTCAGAATATGGAGCGTGAACAAAAAAAGAATCAAAGATAAGCCTTGTAGACGAGTTCTTTCAGGGTGGTTTTTCAGACAAGGCTTAAGCGATAAAAGATTTATCTATGTTGGTTAAAAACCACCAAAGCCTGGAAGGGAGCTTTCTGGAGATTGTTCTTTTACTTTAGCATGAGCATCGCTGCAGGCTGCTATAATAAGATCTTGTAGTCCTTCAATGTCATTTTTATCAACACAATCTGGCTTAATTTTGATTTCTAAAATCTCTTTTTCTCCATTCATAACAACTTCTACAAGACCACTACCAGCAACTCCTGTTACTTTGAGACTTTGCATTTCATCTTGCATTTGGCTGTATTGCTGTTGCAACATTTTTGCTTGTTTTTTGAGTTTTGAAAAACCGCTTCCCATATTAGCTCCTGTATAGTTATTTTTATTAAACAGTATAGTGGATTTTCGATTAAATCAGCTACTGTCTTTAAGAAGAACTCCCTTTTTTCAAAATCCCATTAAGCTCTACAGCAGCAAATCTCAAAAGGGTTTCGGTTTTTTGCAAAGATGCAGATGAGGAGGGCTCTGCAAGCGACTGTGAAGAAATTATTTCAACCTCTTCTTCTGGCTCAAGAACGGTATTTGTATAGGTGGTTGGTAAGGGGATTTCAGTTGGGTTAATGTAGGAAGATATTTCTACATCCTGGGCGATTCTAGCAGGGGCAGGAATTGGGGCAAGACTTATGACGTCTTGTTTAAGGTGTTGTAAAGAGGTAATTAAAGTATCTAGGCCAATTCTTTGCTTAGATAGGATAATATGGACAAGGATGAGTTCTAAATGAACTTTTTTACAAGAGATTTTATGGAGTTTATCAATCCATTCCATGAGATATTCTAAAATATAAAGGCACTGATCTTTTGAATAGATCTTTGTGGCTGCTTGGTAAGAGGCTTTATCAATATGGGTGTCTAGAGGTAATCCCAAAAGACATTTAAGGATAAAGGTGTAATGTTCTGTCAAAAGTTCTAGAAAATAATATAAATCTTTCCCTTCTTCATAAAGAGAGTTGATAAGTGTAAATGCAAATGTTAGGTCTTGATTTGCAAAGGCTTGATCTAGTGTAAAAAGTAGTTCTTTTGAAGGAAGACCCAAAAGATTGGCTACATGAGAAAAAGTGATGGGAGACTCTTGAATGCAAAGCACTTGATCAAGGAGTGATTCCGCATCGCGTAAAGACCCATCAGCACATTTAGCTAAAGTATAAAGAGCTTGATCATCGATTAGGGTATTAGAAGATTTAAGGATTAATTTAAGTTGATCACAGATAGTGCCAAGGGGGATGCGATGTAGATCAAATCTTTGGCAGCGGCTTAAAATTGTAGGTAAAATTTTATGAGGTTCTGTTGTGGCAAAAAAGAATTTAACCCTAGCAGGAGGCTCTTCTAAAGTTTTTAATAAGGCATTAAATGCTTCTTTTGTGAGCATGTGGACTTCGTCAATGATATAGATTTTATAACGAGATGATGATGGGGTATACAAGATAGTTTCATTAAGTGAGCGGATATCATCAATTCCACGGTTTGAAGCTCCGTCAATTTCTAAAACATCTAAAGATTGACCGGCTGTAATT
The DNA here is from genome assembly GCA_037146655.1 of Chlamydiota bacterium. Taxonomy (GTDB): domain Bacteria; phylum Chlamydiota; class Chlamydiia; order Chlamydiales; genus JBAWWQ01. Next base: position 3,626 of record JBAWWQ010000025.1, read on the forward strand.
TCTCTGCAAGAGCTACAAAGATTACAAGGCTCAAATTCTTCTGTAGGCTGCTGACAGTTAAGGCTTTTTGCGAAAATTCTAGCAAGTGTTGTTTTACCAACACCTCTTGGCCCACAGAAAAGATAGGCATGAGAGACGCGGTTTAGGGCTATAGCATTTTTTAATGTTGAGACAATAGCCTTTTGTCCGCATACTTCTTGAAAAGTTTGTGGACGAAAAACTCTCGTAATAGACTGGTAATGAGCCATAAAGATACAACTTGGTTTAATAATCTTTAAAAGGTAGTTTGTTAGATTGTAGTAGGAGTCTATTTTCTTGTCTTTACCTTTCTGATGGAAAATTGCTCATTATATTGACTTTGGTGTTTAATAGAGTAATATGAAAAATAAAGGTCTTGTCAAGAGAGGAAATGCTGATTTAATTTAATAATACAGGTAGAATTCGTTTTTTTAATCAATAAAAACAAGATTTTTGAAAAGCATAAGAGATACAGATGCAAGAATATGTAAAGGATAAATCTTTAAATAAGCAACAGTGGAGAAAAAGTCTTAAAGATCAAGACCTTGGGAAAAGGTTGTTGGTTGGACTCATCATGCTGGTTTGTTTGGCTGGTTTTTTGCATTTTAGAGAAATACGTATTGAAATACTAGAGCCTGGCAGTATTGCAAAAAATTATGTGGTAGCTCAAATCGATTTTGAATTTACTGATCACGATTCTACTTCGGTCCTTAAACAAGAAGCTTTAAAAGACATTGGGTCTATTTATCAAGTTGATGAAAAAGAAATTAAAGATAGACGAGTACATTTTGAAAATTACTTGATTTATCACCAATCTTGGAGAGACCAGGCTGAAGACAGCACATTTGAAGAGATTAATGCTATAGCAGATAAAGTAGAAGATCACTTTTTTACAGCTAGATTTACAGATCTTAGAACACTTAAGAAAATGCAAGAATTAGATGTGAATGCTGACGAGTATTTTCTTGTTCCTCCTCATAAAGGAATGGCTTCTATTTTACCTGTAGAATTTTGGGAAGCTATTCTTGCTGATCTTGATAAAAAATCTTATCCTAAAAAAAGTGCCCAGTTTGTGGTGAATTATTTTGAGAAATTTCAATGGATATTTGAAGTTGACTTAAGTGCTCAGAAGAAATTGCAAGAAATAGTTGAGGGCAGTGTTCCAGAAAAAATTAGAAAAATTCGTTCTGGATCGAGAATCATTGATCAAGGGGAAAGGGTGACACCCAAGCAGATTGTCATGCTTCAAGCTATGAAAGATGCTTTAGCAGAAAATAGAAAGCTGTGGCAGCCTCTGACAATTATGGGTAGTTTGTTTTTCTCTTTATTTATTATCTTACTTGGGGCTTATTATTTTAAATGGAATCATCGAGATATCTTACAGTCTTTAAGTAAACTATCTCTTTATGTGTCTATTGTGATTTTAACACTGGCTTTTGCTAAACTTTCAGAGTTTATTTTGCTTCGTAATGGAAGTAGTGTTTTAGAGCTTATACGTTATCCACTTTTTATTCCTTTTGCAGCGATATTATTAACGGTTTTATTAGGAAGTGAAGTTGCTTTATTCACATGTTGTTTTCTTTCTGTTCTTTTAGGAATTTCTTTAGCTGTAGATCTTAATCGATTTTTAATCATTAATTTGATTTTAGGTGTTGTTGCGATCATTTTTAGTCGAGATCTACGCAAGAGAAAAGAGGTGTTTGCTGTATGTGGAAAAATATGGCTTAGTGGTATTCCTGTTTTATTTTCCTATAATTTTATTCGTAATAACTTTTGGAGCATGACTCTTATTGGAGATGTTGTTTCAACATTTTGCTTTATGGTATTGACCTCTATATTAGTGATAGGGCTTTTGCCTATTCTAGAATCGGTTTTCCATGTTATGACGGATATGAGTTTGATGGAATATATGGATCCAAGTAATGAGCTTTTACGTAGGCTGAGTGTAGAAGCACCAGGCACATATCAACATTCGCTTGTTGTAGGTACAATTGCAGAAGCTGCAGCTCAAGCTATAGGAGCTCGCGGATTTTTTTGTCGAGTTTCTACTCTTTATCACGATATTGGCAAACTTATTAACCCCCATTATTTTACAGAAAATCAAATGGGAGGATTTAATATCCATCAACTCTTAACACCTATTGAGTCTAGTCAAGTGATTATGGCGCATGTTCCTGAAGGGGAGACGCTAGCTAGAAAATACAAACTTCCACAAAGTTTTATTGATATTATTAAAGAGCATCATGGCACAACACTTGTCTATTATTTTTATTGCAAACAAGTTGAGCAAATGGGTGGAGATGTAGATGCTGTTGATGAAAACCTTTTTAGGTATTTAGGGCCAAAGCCTAAAACAAAAGAATCTGCTATTATCATGATTGCTGACTCAATTGAAGCAGCTTCAAGAGCATTAGATGAGATTTCAGAAGAGTCTTTGACAGAGATGGTAGAGCGTATTGTTGCAGATAAGCAAGAAGAAAAGCAGCTAGATGATTGTCAATTGACTTTTGAAGAACTAGGAATGGTTAAAAAATCTATTGTTAGAACTTTATCTGTGACAAGACATATTCGTGTGAAATATCCTGAAAAAAGACGCTAATCTAGTTTTTTTTAAATCTTTTGTTGATCATTTTTTTTAAAATAAAAAAAATCAGAGATTTTGGAAGGGAGCGCAGAAGGATATAGCGGAGGATTTTTGTCCTTTTAGAAAAAACATGGATTTTTTTATCTTTTTGAATTTGGTAGAGTATTTCTTGAGCGGCTTTATCAGAGCTCATAGCATGTGAATTTGCATCTTCAAAGTAGCCTTTAGAGGCATTTTTTTGAAAATTTGTGTTGATTGACCCTGGGCAACTTGCAAGAATTCGGATAGAATAAGGTTTCATTTCTTCATCAAAGCTTTGTGAAAAGCTTGTAACAAAAGCTTTAGAGGCAGAATAGACACTAAATGTAGGATAGATTAAGCAATCTGCTGCAGAGGAAATATTGACAATAGTTCCTCTTTTATAATGGTCTTTGAGTGTTTTGGCTGCATGTAGGGAAATCTCAAGAAGGGTATTTGCATTGAGCTTAAGGATGTTTAGTTGATCTTGGATAGGATGTAATAGAGCATTTCCATAAAGGCCCATTCCAGCATTATTGATCACAAGATCTGGGCTGTGGCTATCTATCCAACTTGTTAACTGCTTAAGTTCGTTTTCTTTAAGGAGATCAATTTTTAAAGTTTCTACTTGAGTAAATGGGGATAGATTTTGTTTTAACTTATCTAAGAGAGATTGTTGACGCCCTGTAAGACATAAAGGGATGGAGTGTTTTGCAAGGTTTTTAGCAAGTGCTTGACCAAGTGGTGATGTAGCACCTGTTATAAGAGCAAGTTTATAATCTTTAAAATTCATAAAGGTTTATTGATAATTTTTTTAGTGGTTATAGCATAGTAGATCATGATAGCAATTGATATGACTGCAGCTAATATTAAAATCAATTTGGGTGATAGTAGCAGTAGCGCTCCACCAAATATACAGATAAGGGCATCTCCTAATACTCTTAGAGAGATTTGAACTCCCATGACTTCTCCTTGTATTTCATCTGAAACAGAGTTGGAGATATTCACGGTCATAAAGGTAGCACCAAGTCCAATAGCAAGACCACAAAGACCAAATAAGAGCATCATGAAGGTGTTAGAATTGACTAAGATGATACCCATTAGAAAAATAGAGAAGGCCCCTATAGAGTATAAGATAACTTTTTTATTGGAAATACGTGAAGAAAAGAAGGTAGGCAGCCATCCGTTGCCGATAGCTAGTGCTAAGCAAAGTATCCCATTATAAAATACAAGTTGCGAAGGTCCTAGCCCCCATTTAATAGTTAGATAAACAGGGCCAAACTCATAGAAAATATCGACGGCAAGAGTAAAGCAAGTTGAGCAGATCATCAGAAACTGAAGGCGTTTATTGGTAAATAAGAGGGATATTTTTTTTATGAGATTTAACCTCTGCCAGATCGTTTGCACTTTAATTTGAGTTTTAATCACACTGTTTTTAAGTATAAATGCAGCTAAAATGGAAAGAGCGAAAAAGAGAACGCAAATAAAGTAAAATGGGGTAGAGGTTGTTAAACTTTCTAGCAAGCTTTTATCTGTTAATAAACCACCTAGAAGGGGCCCTAAAATAAATGCGATAGAAGCTGCAGCATTGATGTTGCCAAAGCTTTTATGTTTAGAGATGGTTTTAAGATCAGATGCCATAGCTCTTGCAATGGCAATATTACCTTCCATAAGACCAGCTATGAACCGACTTATAATGAGCAGCTCTAAATTATGCCATTTAATCGCAAAGCCTGTGAGTAAGTTGCAGACACCAGTAATAGCCAAGCTTGTAGCTAGAAGTTTTTTTCGTCCATAGTCGTCGGATAAAGCGCCTAAAATAGGGGAGCCGATAAATTGTCCTAAAGGATAAGCACCAAGGGTTATTCCAAGTAAGATCACTTGAGAGGAGGAGCTAAAGGTTGCAGGTAAGATGGAATAATCAGGATTTAAAAATAGAGCTGGAAAGATTAAATAAGGCATAGAGATCCCTATAAAACCTAAAAAGACAACGATTAAAATCACCAAAAATTGTCGTTTTTGTTGTATCCTTGTCGTCACATCACCACCTAATATTTAAAATCAGTTAATTTACTATAAGCCTAAATAATTACTTTTGATAGCATTTAAACGTTTTGCCAAAGAGGCCTCTAGCTCAGTAAGTGTAGAAGAGATAGAATCTTTAATAGGCTGTTTTAACATTGCATAGATTTTGATTTTAGATTCTGTGCCAGAGGGTCGGATGACACATTTACTTTCGTCACTATAGTGATAGATAAGTACATTAGACTTAGGAAGGGTAAGAGGTATTTTTCTGTTTGTCTTACAATCTAGTTCATAAGATAACTGATAGTCTTCTATTTTGCAGATTGTCAGTCCAAGAAGATCTTTAGGGGGGTGATTTCTTAAAGATTGCATAGCTGCTTCAATTTTTATATGACTTTGCTCTCCTTCAGGAAGGGCAATAGAGAGTTGTTTTTCTTGATAAACACCAAATTTTTTATAAATGGTATATAGCAGGTCTAAAAGAGTTTCATTTTTGTTTTTTTGTAAAAGGGCAATTTCACTTAAAAGGCAGGAAGTAATTAGAGCATCTTTGTCGCGGGCATGAGTGCCATATAAGAAACCATAAGATTCTTCTGCCCCAAAAAGAAATTCATATTCCTTTGGAGATTCTTCAAATTGCTTAATTTTTTCTCCAATATATTTAAACCCTGTCAACGTTTCAAAGTAGTGAATATGATAAGCTTTACATAGCGCCTTAAGCAAAGGTGTTGTCACAATTGTTGAGATGGCAGCATGATTTGAACTAAGTCTTTTTTGCTTACTAAAGGTCTCTAAGAGATGGTAAAGACAAATAGAGGCTATTTGATTGCCATTTAAAAGATGAACTTGGTTTTCGTGTAAAATAGCGATGCCTACTCGATCTGCATCGGGATCTGTTGCAATAAGGATATCGGCATTTTTTTCTTGTAAAAGTTGTATTCCAAGGTTGAGGGCTTCTTTTAATTCGGGATTGGGATTTTTTGCTGTAGGAAAATTGCCATCTGGCTCTTTTTGCTCCTCTACATAGTCAATATGTGTAAATCCCCATTTTGATAAGGCTTGAGGAAGGAGGGTGATCCCTGTTCCGTGGAGATTAGAAAAAACAATATGAAGTTTTGCTCCATTTCGATGAGTCTGCTCAGGATAATTTTGTAAAAGCTGTAATTGGTGAAGATAGGCCTCATCATCAGCTTTGGTTAGATTTTTAATTAAAGGATTGGAATTTTTTGTAGATTTTACCTGAGAAATATTTGTAACTTTATTAATAGAGTAGATGATCCCTTCATCATGGGGTGGAAGAACTTGAGCTCCATCACTCCAATAGACTTTATAGCCGTTATATTCAGCAGGATTATGCGATGCTGTGATCATAATGGCAGCAATACAGCCGTGGTAGCGGCACATAAAAGAAAGAAATGGAGTAGGCCTTAGTTCTGGATTGATAAATACTTCAATACCATTTGCTGCTAAAACATTAGCTGCTTTATAAGCGAACTCTTGTGAGTGATGGCGGGAGTCGAATGCTATAGCAACTTTTAAAGGGCTCTGTTGAGCAACTAGGTGAATATAATCAGCAAGACCTTGTGTAGCAGCGCCGATTGTATATTGATTAATACGATTTGTCCCGACACCCATTAGGCCTCTTAGACCAGCTGTACCAAAGCTTAAATTTGTATAAAAAGCATCAATGAGCTTTTGAGGATGATGTAAAAGATTTTCAACATCTTCTCTTGTTTTTTCATCAAAAGGACTATGTAACCATTGATCAACTTTACACTGGATATCTGTAGAGATAAAAGCTTCTTCTTGCATACAAGACTCATAGATGATTTTTTTTTCAGATTAAAGTAGATCCTTAGAAAAAACAATGATTTAATGTTAGAAGCTGTAAAGAAATATTGCGATATAGGATTAGCTGTGACGATAAAAATGGTTTAACAATCTAAATCGCGGATCGCTTCGATTTCTTCTAGAGGAATGAGAGGAGCATCTTTATGGTTGATTCCTTCACATCTTTTAGCTTCTTCGTCCCATTCTTCTTGTGAGGAGAGGTTCATAGGCCAAAAAGGGTAATTACGACATTGACTAGGTCTTGCTTCATAAGCACCACAGTATTTTCCTTCTTTGAGAAAAATACATCCATAATTTGGAGTATCATCTCTTAAAGAAAGACGTCCATGAAAAAGTTTTGTGTAACGTTTAATAAATACTTCTGTAGTGATTTTAAGATGTTTTGTAAATCTTGCAATATCTTCTTCTGTTAAAAAAACATAACCTGGAGAGCCACTACAACATTTACCACAGCCTGTACATTTAAAATGGAGACCTTTATGGTACCAGGGTTTTTCTTCTTCTATGAGGGAAAGTTTTGACATGTTACCACTTATAAGATACGGTTTTTTCAAGGTTCCAAAAGCGCTTTTGATGCGCTACAAAAACATCAATCACACATTGTGAAGGATGCAGTGTAATACAGTTCCATGATCCGCGTCTTACATGAGAGGCGCTGCCGCTATCTAAAATTATAGGGAGATGATTGCCTCTTAAGTCAGCTACGCAGTGTCTATGTGTATGACCATGGAGATAAAATTTTACAAAAGGGTATAAAGCAAGTGTTTCTCTGAGCATTTGCGCTCCATGCATGATCCTTCTTGGGTGTTCATGGTGGAATAGAGGGAAATGGTTCATGACAATCACAGAGTCAGTAGAGGGGATTTTAGAAAGCAGATCTCTAAGCTGGCTATCATGCTTTTGCGTATAATGTCCTGTAGAATAATAGACAGCTGTAGGGTAGGTGGAGTCGATGGTAACAAGCCACCAGTTATTTTCTAATTTTATACTAGATACTCGCTCTTTTTGTAAGCCTTCTTGATCATGGCAAAAATATTGATAGAAGAGTTCTTTCTCATAGGAGCTTTTAGTGTAACTGTCGTGGTTTCCAGGTACCATATAGACATGCATATTAGCTTGTTTTAAGGCTTCAATAAATTCTTGGCCCATTTCAAACTCCTCTTGAGAAGAGGTTGTTGATAAATCCCCTGAAATAAGCACATGGGTGATATTTTGTTTTTTGAAGGTATCAAGTAGTGTGAAGGGTTGTTTATTGAGGTAGGTTTTGGATCTATTGAAGAGTAGATTTAAATTCCCTATCCATCTTTTGGAAAATAGTTGCCTTAGATTAAAGGTAGGCTTAGAAAAATGGAGATCAGAAATATGTGCGATCTTCAAAAAGGGTTTGTTATTTTCCATGCAAAGAACTTATAAAAGTTTGATTTGACATCCTCCTCTCCCTAAAGGAAGAGGATTCCTACGGCGCCCAACTTGGTTATCGAAGGGTAGCTTCGGAGGGTAC
>JBAWWQ010000026.1:0-11357 GCA_037146655.1 Chlamydiota bacterium
AATTATTGCATGAACTTCTATTTTTGGGCGGACTATTTTTAGGGGGCAAGGTCATGAGCTAGATAGTAAAAACCCAAGTCCATGTGATGAAGTTAATGATCAAACACTAAGTACGCTAATTTTTCAAATTATGGAAGATAGAGGGGCGTGGAAACTCTTAAAAAAAGTTCTAAAATTATTTCCAGTAGCTATCCTGTCTCCTTATGATCAAATACGTAAGGCAATTGCTAAAGATGATCAATTCAATAATAGCTTACTTGTTAGAAAGCTTAGAGAATTTGGGTTAGATGGTGATGAAGATAAGGTGTTGGGTTGTTATAATTTTGCTTATTGTATAAATCATCCTCGTATTTATCAAGTTGCTAAGATACAAGTTCCAACAAGTGATTATAATCTTAATTTTCTTTGGGTGAACTTAAATCCACAAAATCGAGAGGAAAATATAGCTGAAAATATCTTTAAAGATGGATTAGACCTTTGTGAAAATGAAGACTGTATTAAAAATCCAGAGCAGCTTCGCTTATTAGAACAAGAAGATGGCTTATTAGAAGAAGAAAAATGGGAGATGGTTAAAAAAAGCTTTACATATAAAATTTCAAAATGGGCAGACGTTAGTCCTCATGGAAAAATTAATTTATGGTATGACAGCGCTCTTGTCACTAAAAAAGCTCAACAAAAAACGTTTGATATGATGAGAGGTATTTCTCAATCAAGAGGAGTAGATCTTAAGCTGCGAGATATTCGCCACCTACCAAGTGTTAAAGGAGAAATAGAAAATGCACTTCATCCTGGAACTCCACTTTATTATAGAGTGGATTTACTCAAAATACTCATTATCGATTATATGATAAGTACTAAAGATAGCCCTAAGTATTGCATCGTTTCTGATATAGATTTAGAACCAATGACCGCTGAGCATCTATTTGATGAACGCACTTTAAAATACCTGTCTTCTAGCGGATACGTTTTTCTTCAGTCGGAGCATTTTGCAGCTTTTGAAAATGGCTTTTTTATTTTTAATAAGGAGAAACAAGATCTTCAAAAGATTCACCATCAAACTATGATAGAAAGTACAGTTGAGCATATTCGCTTACAGCGAAAGTGGAAACAAGGGATGGATAGCGTGGGTCTAGAGAAACATTCTGAATCTATCTTTGAGCAGTACCCTGCATTTTTAAGTGCAGTACAAGAACCTGATGATAGTCGTGAAACTCTACTTCAATATCCTAGAAAAGTTGCTTTATGTCCTCGCAGTCAATTTTTGAATAGGGATCATTTTGTGCTTTCAGACCACAAAAGCGAAACATTTCGTTTTATAGGGGATGAAAATATTCCCTACACTAGAAATGGTAGAAATTTTCCTAGTGCCGATGAAAAGCCAATTGAAGATTTACTTATATGGAAAGCTGAGCCTTTATCTCCACCAGATTAAAGGTGAATAGAGTCTAGGTAGCTTTGTAAAATAAGAGTTGCTGCCATGGTGTCTACAATAGATGTTCTTTCTTTGCGTCTGACGTTATTTTCTATAAGAAATTTTTCTGCTTGCTTACTTGTTAAGCGCTCATCCCATAAGATGATGGGTTTACCTAGGTTTTCTTCTAAGTACTTACCAAATAGACGAACTTCTTTTGTGAGTTCACTATCTTTTCCATTTAAAAGAAGGGGCAGGCCTAAGATGATTTTTTCAATATCTAAAGTAGATAAAAATACAGAGAGCTCTTGAGCTGATTTTTTTAGGTCTCTGGTTGTTTTTACATATTTTAAAGGGAAAGCAATGATTTGATTTTGATCAGAAATAGCTAATCCAATTCTTGCTCTACCATAGTCAATACTAATTATCTTTTGCAAGGGCTCCTTGACGCTCAATAAGAGTCTTAATAAAATTTTTAAATAAAGGATGGGGTGTTGTTAGTTTAGATTTAAATTCTGGATGGAACTGAACACCGATCATCCAAGGATGATCTTTTAATTCTACGATTTCACAAAGATTTTGTTTTTCATATCGCCCTGAGATAATAAGACCAGCATCTTCGCAGATTTTAGCATAGTTGTTGTTAAATTCATAGCGATGACGGTGACGTTCTGAAATAATGGGGGATTGATAGATCTTGTGAGCTTTTGAATCCTTTTTGAGAGCGCAATCATAAGCCCCTAAACGCATAGTTCCTCCAAGATCACTGACCTGTCTTTGTTCTGAAAGTAAAGAGATAATAGGATCTGGTGTTTCAGGATCCATTTCTGTAGAATTAGCTTCAGAAAGGGCTAATACGTGTCTTGCAAATTCCACAACGAGTACTTGCATTCCCAAACAAAGACCTAAATAAGGGATCTGGTTTTCTCTACAATATTTTGCGGTTTTGATCTTGCCAGACCATCCACGTAGCCCAAATCCTCCCGGGATAATAAAACCATCACATCCCTTAAAATCTTTTTCAAAATCAGGATCTTCTGCGACTTTGTCAGAATCAAAGGGTTTTATTTCTACTTTAACTTGAGCATTGATGCCTGCATGTTCTAAAGCTTCAAATACACACATATAAGCATCTTTATGTTGCACATACTTACCCACAAGACCTATAACAACTTTGCCTTTAGGGTTGGCAGCTTGATAGATGAGTTTTTCCCAATGCGTGATTGAAGACATATTGCAGGGGAGAGAGAGGAATTTGCATATATGTTCATCAAGCCCTGATTGTTTCAAAATCAAGGGGACTTCGTAAATAGATGTTTTCACATTTGGTGCATCAATCACCGCATTTTTAGAAACACTGCAAAATAAAGCGATTTTTTCTTTAAGTTCTTGAGGAACAGGGTTATCGCAACGACAAATGATAAGATCTGGAATGACTCCAATACTGCGTAGAGTTTGAACAGAGTGTTGAGTGGGTTTTGTTTTTAACTCTTGAGCAGCTGTTAAAAAGGGGATATAGGTAAGATGGATATTCATACAGTCTTGAGGATGTTCTAACCTAAATTGTCTGATTGCCTCTAAAAAAGGTAACGATTCAATATCGCCTACAGTACCTCCGATTTCCACAAAAATAATATCTGGCTTTTGCTCTTGGTTTACTGCAAGTAAAATGCGATATTTGATTTCATCAGTGATATGGGGAATCACTTGGACAGTATTGCCTAAATAATCTCCATGACGTTCTTTTTTAATCACAGTGTGATAAATTTGACCCGATGTTGTATTCGAGTTTTTTGTTAATACAGTATTGGTAAAGCGAAAATAGTGGCCTAAATCAAGATCTGTTTCTGAACCATCATCTGTAACGTAGACTTCACCGTGTTGAAAAGGGTTCATTGTCCCGGGATCTACATTCAGATAGGGGTCTAGTTTTAGCATGGCAATTTTATAACCACGATTTTCTAAAAGCATGGCCATTGCAGCAGCAGTGAGCCCTTTTCCTAAAGAAGAAACAACACCACCTGTAATAAAAATATACTTACTCATAACTCACATGTGTGACAGATTTTGAGGGAAAGATAATTCTTTTTTTTTTAATTTCAAAAAGTAGAGAATAGTGATACAACAACTATTTACACAAGAAAATCTTGGAGATTTCTATGGCTTTATCACCACTTTTAAAAGCGAGACAAAAGTATCATTTAAGATTACCTGAGATTCTTCAAGAGTTAGACTCTTTGATGTTTTCTAAAAGTTTAACTGAAGAAAAATCTGAAATACAGCCTTTATTTCCTCATCTAGTAGGGTATCCTTTATTAAAAGGAGAAAAAGCTGCCCGAAGGAAAGTTCATCCGCTTACAGTAGGAGTTGTTCTTTCTGGAGGTCAGGCAGCAGGTGGACATAATGTGATTATTGGTTTGTTTGATGCACTTAAGCAAATCCACCCTAAAAGTACTCTTTTAGGATTTTTGGAGGGGCCCTCTGGGATTGTTGAAGGTAGATTTAAAAATTTAGAGAAAAAAGAATTAGAAAATTTTAGGAATACAGGGGGCTTTGATCTAATAGGTTCTGGAAGAACTAAAATAGAAACTCCTGAGCAATTTGAAAAATCTCTTGAAGTCATGAAAACAAACAAAATAGATGCTTTAGTTGTGATAGGTGGTGATGACTCCAACACAAATGCTGCTTTATTAGCTGAGTATTTCCTTCAACATGGAGCTAAAACTCAGGTGATAGGTGTTCCTAAGACAATTGATGGAGATTTGCAAAATAGTTTTGTAGATATTTCTTTTGGTTTTGATACTGCTTGTAAGACCTATTCTGAAATGATCGGTAATATCGCAAAAGATGCCTTGTCTGCTAAAAAATATACCCATTTTATAAAGCTTATGGGCAGGTCAGCCTCTCATATTGCTTTAGAATGTGCTCTGCAGACGCATCCTAATTTAACATTTATTGGGGAAGAGATTGCTAAAGAGAAAAAAACTCTTCAGCAAATTGGGGAAGAGATTGCCGATCTTGTTATAAAACGAGCAGAGATGGGTAAAAATTATGGGGTTATTTTGATTCCCGAGGGATTAATTGAAGCGATAGAAGAGATGGGAATATTGTTTTTAGAGCTGAATAGACTTTTAGTAACCGAAGTATTTAAGAGTTTGTCTATTAAGGAAATCCGTGCTAAAATAGAGAGCGTTTTACAGGGGGAAGTTTTAAAGACATTTTCTAGTTTACCTGAAGCTATTCAGCTTCAAATTCTTTCCGACAGAGATCCGCATGGTAATATCCAGGTGGCTCATATCGATACAGAAAAACTATTGATGCAAATAGTTTTAAAGATTTTGAAACAGAGAAATTTTCAGGGAAAAGTTTCTTTTGTGAATCATTTTTTTGGTTATGAAGGAAGAGCTGGATTCCCGAGTAATTTTGATGCGACATATTGCTATGCACTTGGGTTTACGGCAGCAGCTCTTATACAAGAAGGGGTCACAGGTTATATGGCCTGTGTTAGTCAGTTGACAAAAGAACCAGAACAGTGGGGTGTATATGGGTTGCCTTTACTTTCTTTAATGCATCTAGAGATGAGAAAAGGTAAGCAAAAACCTGTAATTGCAAAAGCTTTAGTGAGTTTAACAGATAAGCCTTTTCAGTTTTTTAAAAAGCATAGAAGTGATTGGATGTATAAAGATGATTATCAGTTTCCAGGGCCTATACAGTTTTTTGGAGATGAAGATCTAACTAATTCAGTACCAATAATCGTATCTTTAAAGAAAACAGAATGATTTAAAATTAAATTTTAAAAGTTTTAATTTATAAGATTTAAGAATTTTTCTAGGAATTTATAGGAGTTGAATGTCTAATTTTATAAATCATATAAGATATGGTTATAGAGTATCAGATCTTGTTTCTGAAGATAAGAGGGTAGAGGAGTGTAGTATTTGTTTAGAGACTTATGGCGAAAATATAGAACCAGGCTGTTGCAGCTGGATGGGTCGTATATGCTTGCAAATTAGCGGCATAAAGAAAGAGAGTTTAGCAGTTACGAAATGCGAGCACGTTTTTCATAAAGCATGTTTAAAGACCTGGCTTCAAGAGTCGACTACATGCCCTTTATGTCGTGAAGTTCTGAAAGAAGAATCTAAACCCTTAAATATTTATTTTGGACCAATAGATATGTCTATTGAAGTGGTCTTCCAACAATTTTTTGGAAGGTAGAAAGTTGTGTTATAAATAGCCTATAAAAAAGCGTTTTATTTAAATAAAACAAGTTGTATTTTTTTTATTTTCATACAAACTGTTGATTATAATTACGAATTATTTTAATTAATTATTATATATAGATAATTAAAATGTCGTATTTATATGCACCAAAATGAACAGTTGAGTTTTAAGACAACTCCTTATTATTTTCCTTGTCCTAAAAAAAGAGGGCGTTATCAAAATCCTTATATTAAGGATTCTAAAAGACGTCTATGGGACTTTTTCCTATGGCAGGTTGGACAGTATGATCAGGAAAATTTTAGACCTTTACCTCCTAAAGATTTTGCATATCCAAATCCTATTCAGCAGTTAGATGCTTTGTCCCCTAGTGTTTTTTGGTTAAATCATTCTACGTTTTATATTAATTATCAGGGGCTTGGGATCTTAACAGACCCTATTTGGTCAACGCGTTGTTCTCCACTTTCTTTTATAGGGCCTAAAAGATTACATAATGCACCGATTGGGATACAAGATTTACCTAAGATTGATCTGATTGTAATTAGCCATGATCATTATGATCATTTAGACATACCTGCTATTTTACAAATTGTTAAAAGAAATCCTGACGTGATTTTTTTTGTGCCTAAAGGTGTGGGGGCTTGCCTTCGTAAATATAAGATTCATAAAATACTAGAGTTGTCTTGGTGGGAGAATCAAGAAATTTTATTTCCACAATATCAAAACCTTGTCCTTCGGATGACAAGTGTTCCAGCTCAACATTTTTCAGGAAGAGGGATATTGAATAAAAACAAAACTCTATGGTGCGGTTGGGCTATGCAATTTTTTGAACAAAAAGAGTTGAAAAAGCAATGTTATTTTGTAGGGGATACTGGGTATAACTCCCATGATTTTGTAAATATTGGTAAAGTTTTTGGCTCGTTTGATTTAAGTTTAATTCCTATAGGTACTTATATTCCTTTTGCTTTTATGTCGCCTGTTCATATTTGTCCAAATAAAGCGGTGATGATTCATCAGGAAGTGAATTCTAAGCTAAGTATTGGTATGCATTGGAAAACATTTTGTTTGTCTGATGAAAGTCTTGATCAACCTCCTTATGATTTATATCTTGCCATGAAAGAGATGAATCTAGATCCTATGTCCTTTAGGGTGTTAAATCCAGGGCAACAGATTAATTGGTAAGATGTGCATTTTTTAGAAGAGCTTTTGCTCCCTTTTTTAGGACTTAAAGTCTGTTTTCAAAACTGGCTTTGGGAAAGGGGCGTCAAAAAAAAATACTATGTCAATAAAGGGTTTGCTCAGCAAGATAGCTCTTTATTTTTTCAAAATCGCTCTATGAGTCCTTACCTTATTAGTAAGGTATTTATGCAAAAAAAAGGGGAGAAACAGTCGCATGTTTACGGAGAAACTCCTCTTTATCTTTACGACAAAATGGCTAATCGGTGGGGTCTTAAAAAAGCAGATTGTTTTGTAGAGTTAGGATGTGGAAGGGGCCGAGGACTTTTTTTCCTTTCTAGGTTTTATGGTTGTCAATGTATTGGATTAGAGTGGATTCCTCAGTTTGTAGAGAAAGCGCAAGTGGTGATTAGCGCATGTAACATCACTGATGTGACTATTTATTTAGAGGATTTTGTAACATCAAAGCATATTGAAGGGGACTTTATCTATCTTTATGGATGTTTAATGGAAGATAAAGAGATTGTTAAACTATGTAATAAACTCGCAGTTGGATCTAAACACTGTAAAATTATTACGGTGAGTTTTTCTCTTCAAGAGTATCATGAACAATTTATTATAAAAGATCAGTTTGAGGCTAGATTCCCTTGGGGGATCGGCACAGTTTTTTTAAATCAGCAGAGGTGAAAATTGGGTAAGGTAGCACTTATTTTATCGGGGTGTGGATATTTAGATGGGTCAGAGATCCATGAATCAGTTCTTTGTATGCTGCATTTAGCAAGATATCATCATGAGGTGCAGTGTTTTGCTCCAGATAACCATCAAGTAAAGATCATGAATCACCTCACTCAACATCAAGACAATGGAGCTTCAAGAAATGCACTAATAGAAGCGGCTCGTATTGCTAGAGGTCATATTCTATCTTTAGAGAAACTTAAAGTAGAGGATTTTGATGCTTGTTTAATGCCAGGTGGTATGGGCTCTATTTTACAGTTTAGTGATTTTGAACAAAAAGGTGTTGATTGCACTGTAGATCCTAAGTTGAAAGAGATTTTTATGGCCTTTTATCAAGCAAAAAAGCCTATTGGGGCGACTTGTATAGCACCTATTATTTTAGCTAAAATTTTTGAAGGGATTGTAAGTATTAAGATGACGCTGGGTTCAAGTTCTTTTTATCAAAACATATTAAATCAATTAGGGATGAAAGGAGAGATTGCAAAAGCTTCTGATTGTGTGATGGATAAAGAGCATTTAGTGTATACAACACCTTGTTATATGGAGCCTGAAAATTTGGTGTCTTTAAGTATTGGGATTGAAAATTTAATTAAAAACTTTTTGAACGGATAGGTGATGTCAACTGCATATTTTCTTTTGTAATGAGAAAAAATGGTATACAGCGATTATGAAATGTTTTAAAAGGGGCGAAAGAAAGGGATACATCAAGAGAGGATGTTTTAATGAAAACTTTTGTTCAGCAGTCTTTTAATGTGGTATGTCTTAGTTGTGCTTTAGGTATAACGGGATTTTTTCTTCTAGGTTCTAAATCTGTAGGTAAAACTCCTGTGGAAGCAGAGTTTCAAAAAATCACCCTTAAAACATTGGATGGAAAATCCTGCATGATTCTTGACGCCTCTTCAGGTGTTGCTAGGATAAAATTTGTAGATAAAAAAGGGGAAACTAACTTAGAGATTTCCGGAGGTGACACTCCATCGCTTGTAGTAAGAAATGCTCAATCTAAAGAAGTGATACAAATTGCTCTTTTAGAAGAAGGAAATTCTGTGGTGAATTTAAAAGATGCACAAGGCATTTCTAGGATTCAACTACAGGGAGGTCAAATGCCTGCGATTTTTCTAAAAAATCCTCAAAATGAAGTAATAGGTACTCTTCTTACCCTTCAAGATGGGGGAGCTGCCTTAGGCCTTGCTGATAAAGAAGGAGATGTAGCTGCTTTTTTAAGAGGAGGATCTACTCCTAGTATTAGCTTCTTTCAAAAATCTGTGGAACCATTGGCTGCCATGGGTATCTCTCAAAAAGTGCCACATTTACTTATTTCTTCACCTCTTACAAAGGACAATTTAGTTATCCATGGTGGAGATCCTGCAAGTGTTTTATTTGTAGATGAGCAAGGAGATATCCCTGTTTTGCTATCAAAACATGGTCTTTTCCAAGGTAAAAAACCTTCAGCATCGTCTGAGCCAGCAGCTCCAGATGAAAAGGTGTTTACATGGGGCGATTTGCTAAATTCTTTAAAAGACATTGATTTAAACAAGAGGTAAACATCTACTTTTAACACATTTAAATAAAAAAAAATTTATATGTTTATATAATTTAAGAATTGTTTTAATTTCTAATTAAATACATAAGATACGCTTAATATCACTTTGGAGGATTCATGGAAGGATTTCATCTGTTTCAAGGAAAAATCAAAGGCGAGGTCCAGATGACAAGCCCTCAGGAAACATCACTGCGGTTTATTCCCATGGAAATTTTATCGGGATGGGATACGATGATTTTATATGAATATGATGACTTTAATGACTTGGGAGCTTTTGCGCAATTTAGAATAGAGTATTCCGAATTGGAGAAAGATATCCGTCTACATTTAACAGATTTTCGTAACCCTGTGTAAGATTAAGAGTTAAGAGCAAGTGCCATCCAGAAAGCCGCCCCCCTCCAAAAAACAGATTCATTGGGATTGAAATAGGGGGTGTGGTGATCAAACTCTGGTTCTGTTTTGGCTCCAAGTAGCCAATAACTCCCAGGACGATTTGATAAGTAGAATGCGAAATCTTCTCCTGCAAATAAAGGTTTTATTGTATTTGTTTCAAAGTTTTGTGCATGTAAAAGCATTTTCACATTTTCATAGATCTCAGCAGGATTGACAAGAGGTGGATATCCAGGATAGAACTGGAATTCTTCCAAGGTAGCATCGTCATAAAGAGCAACTATTGCCCGTATTTTCGCTTCAAGTTTTGCAATAACTAGTCGGCTCTCTTCTAAGGAAAGAAACGTTCTCATTGAATAATTTGCGTAACCTTCACTTGGCATCACGTTGCAAGCTGAACCTGCATGGGAGGTAGAAGGAACCAAAGATACAGGTTGAGATGAGCCTAATGAGTTTAACACAAAGCTTTTGAGATGGTAATGGATGTCGGCTAGGATGTCAATGGCATTAGATCCTTTTTCCGGATGCATGACGTGACCACCAAGGCATCTAATTTTAAAAGCTAAATGAGCAGCGTTAGCTAACATGGCACCTGGTTTTGAAAAAAAGACCCCATTTGTATTTTTTGAGCTGATGTGTAATCCATAAACATGTGAGATGCCATCTAAAACATGATCTTGAATTAGAGACTCCCCACCTGAATAGGGAGCTGTAAGGATGATTTCTTCAGCTCTTTGCCATACAAAACGCAAGTTATGAGAGATTGTTAGCTTTGTTTCACATAAAGCCTTTAAAGCACCTAAAAGCATAGCAGCATGACAGTCGTGACCACAAGAGTGCATGATGCCTGGGTGTTTAGACTTGAAATCAAGAGTGGTTTGTTCATCGATGGGCAAAGCATCAACATCTGCACGAAAAAGTATCCGGTCATAGGAAGGGTTAATATTAAGATCCAGAACAAGACCTCCTTTATTTTCTATAAGTTCAGCTTTTAAAGAGGTAGATGCTAAAATTTTTAAGATTTCATTTTTAATAAAGGCAATGGAGAGGTCTTCTTGCCAACTCAGTTCTGGATACTGATGAAGATGACGTCTAATAGATACGATATAAGATTGGTACTTCTGAGCTAATGCTACTATAGCAGATGTACTTAACATGGTTGCCTCACATGAAATTTAGGAAAAAAATTTACCATTTTAAAGAATTAAATAGTAGGCGTTTCTGCAGACTGTAAACCCAAAATGATAATGTCACCCTTGCTATTAAGCCTAGCAAAGGTGACATTTCTACTTTGGAAAAAGGTGACATTATCATTTTGTATTTGCAGAAAATTTTAATTTACTAACGAGTTGCCATGACTTGTTGAGGAAGTACGCTAAAATGACCTCTTTATCCTTTTTTAAATCGTTACTTACGTAATTGAGAACCTCAGGGTTTTGTTTAATAGCTGCTATAATGAACTCTTTATCATTTTTTAAAGCATCACTTGCGTACTGGAAAAGCAAAGAGTCTGCTTTAATAGCTGTTAAAACGAATTCTTTATCATTTTTTAGAGTGTCACTTGCGTACTGGAAAAGCCAAGGGTTTTGTTTAACAGCTGTTAAAACGAATTCTTTATCATTTTTTAGAGTGTCACTTGCGTACAGGAAAAGCAAAGAGTCTGCTTTAATAGCTGTTAAAACGAATTCTTTATCATTTTTTAGAGTGTCACTTGCGTACTGGAAAATCCAAGATTTTTGTTTAACAACTGTTAAAATGAACTCTTTATCATTTTTTAGAGTGTCACTTGCGAACTTAAGAGCCAAACTATTTTGACTAATAGCTGTTAAAACGACCTCTTTATCATTTTTTAGAGTGTCACTTGCGAACTTAAGAGCCAAACTATTTTGA
>JBAWWQ010000027.1:0-11267 GCA_037146655.1 Chlamydiota bacterium
AGCAGCCCCACCTGCCCAAAATAGATAACGCCATCCTATTTCAATCCAACGTTTCTCACTTAAAAAGGTCACCAAACCAGAGGCAATAAGAATACCTCCAATAGTTGAAGCATCAAAAAAACTACTCATTAAACTTTGTTTTGATACATCCGTATGTTCTAGAACATAAATAGCTCCACCTGCCGACTCTCCTGCCGCAAAAAAGCTTTGAAAAAGCCTTATTATTGCTAAAAAGATTGGGGATAAAACCCCAATCTTATGCGAAGTAGGCAAACATCCTATACTTACAGTAGCTATAGCCATCCCAACTAAAGATGCACATAATGCTTGTCTTCTCCCATACTGATCTGCAACCCATCCAAAAAAAAGTGCTCCTAAAGGTCTTGTTATCATCCCAAGTGGAATCATCACATAAATCATAACCAGTGCAGAAAGGGGGTCTAATGTATGAAAAAAAAGTGGAGCAATAAATGGAGCTAAAAGAGCAAAAAGTGCCATGTCATAATGCTCTAAAACATTACCAATAACACCTATGATAAACGCTTGTTTACGCAAAAAAAGCCTCCCAATTATTTTTAAATACAATGAGGAAGGCTTGTGCAAATCCCTCACTCTCCCCACGCTAGTATTACCTAGATCGGGTCTTAAGGGTTAAACATGCATATGTTTTTTCAGCCTTTTATAGGCACCCCTGGTGAAAGCATTAAATTTTAAAAAAAACCATCAAAACCGTCAAGGCATTAGTAATGCCTTGAAAGAGTCACTAACAAGTTTATTGATCCCGCAAAATATTGTTTGCTAGTTCATTAACAAGTCCCACTATAGTTCCCGTCAAGGCACCTATCAAACCCATGGTAGGAAGAAAAAAAATTTGGCCCAATCTAAGACCTAAATAACATGAACTGAGCTTGCGATTATAGAGTTCTTTAGAAAATGTAGCAGCCTCCTCATCACAAATCTTAGCTCCTGCTATCCCTGTAACTGTAGCCACTACTGATCCAACCAAAAAACCAATCTTAGCCCCTGTATAACCACAGTTTACTACATTCTGCATAGGATAATTTACTCTATGTGCCATAATCATCTCCTCTTTTAATAATTACTATTATTTATTATATCGATACAATTTTCATCCATATCGTACGAAAAATTTTTTCGCTAACTCATTAACAAGACCTACTGTAGTTCCTGCAAAAAAACCTATGAAACTTCCTATAGGAAAAAAACTAACCTGAGCTAATCTAAGACCACCATAACACTTCATGAGCTCTGTATCATACATGTTTTGAGGAACCCTTAAAGCATTAGCATAACAAATCTCAGGACCCATTGTGTGTAAGACAGCAGATATGGCTCCACCAACACAAAGTCCCACCCGAGCTCCTTTATAAGCGCAATTTAGCACATTAAGCACCGGATAATTAATTCTACTAGCCATGATCTTTTCCTCTTTTAATTCAATACGTCTAAAAAACCGCCTAGACTAACCCTCGTCTTAAGCTCAATAGGCTGTAACAGCTTAATAAAACCTTCATTATTAACAATAAAAATATCCCATTTCCCTTAAATATTTATCTTGTTTGTCTTTCTATGATCCACACTGTTGTAAGCTTTTTTCTAGCATAGAATTCGGAAATCTATGTGATAGTAGGTCGCCGAGTCGATTTAAGAATGCCCAATGAATTAAGTCGCTATTTTCTAGATGAAGTCTTAGCTCAGGCTGAAGTCGTTTATGAAATCTAAAGATCTAATTCGATTAAGACATATGCCAGATTCCACACAAGCTATTTTGGGTTTTTTACATGGTAAAATTACAGCCTTTTTTAGATCTTTAAAAAAATAATGCTACCTAGGAAAATGAGAATTCGATAACCTATAAATCAGAGGGTTATCTATATGAAAGAAATTCCAATATCCCTAGATAAAGGTAAAATAAGTTTATTTTGCAAAAAATATCATATCGCTTTTTTGGCTCTATTCGGATCGATTTTAACTCCCAATTTTAAAGAATCTAGTGATGTTGATTTTTTAGTGAAGTTCGAAGAAAACCACTGTCCTTCTTTCTTTGATCTCGTTGATATGGAGTCAGAACTCTGTGTGATAGTAGGTCGCCGAGTCGATTTAAGAACACCCAATGAATTAAGTCGCTATTTTCGAGATGAAGTCTTAGCTCAGGCTGAAGTCGTTTATGAAATCTAAAGATCTAATTCGATTAAGACATATGCTAGATTCCACACAAGCCATTTTGAGCTTCCTTAAAGGTAAACAAAGAAGCGACCTAGATACTGATCGTCTTTTGCTTTCTGGTATTACTAGAGAATTAGAAATCCTTGGAGAAGCAGCAGGAAAAGTCAGCCTTCCCACACAACACTTATTTCCTGATATTCCATGGAGACAACTGGTTGGCATGCGCAATCGCTTAATCCATGCATATTTTGACGTAAATCATGAGGTTGTTTGGAATACTATTAAGAATGATTTGCCAAAATTTTATACGCAATTAGAAAAAGCTATAGCCCAAATGGAAAATCAATAAGTAGTAAGGTCCATTGTTGGTCAACTACCCCCTCCTAAAGGACGAGGTATCCACGCTGTCATATTGATGAATCCAACCCAATAAAGAGACAAAACCTTCCGTCTCTTCATAAAAATAACAATACTATCTCTATGTTCTGGACTATTATACCAAAAATTCTTGATGTGAGGCTCTTCAAGCCATTTCAAAATATATTCAATGTGATTGGAAAAAGTCTTTTGAACTCTGAGATTTAAACTGAAACTTTATTAATTAAGAAAATTGAAGATATGTCGAAAAAGAAGTGGCTAGAACTGGAATCGAACCAGCGACACAAGGATTTTCAGACCCATTCGGCATAAAACTCTGAACAACAGAGATTAAACCAGAACTCTCTTTTCCTCTCAATCCATTTAAGATTTTATTCATATCAGCTCTAAAATATTCGCTTGTTTTCTGGTCAGTTGCGTAAAAAATGCGGAAAATTATGAGCTTTCAGAATAGGTTAATTGTGCAGGCACTGCTTGCACAATTTGACTAAGCATCGCAACATACTCTTGCTAGATAGGTTAAATCATTTTTTCAATGAAAGAACGACTTAATAACTTGACAAACTATCCTACTATGTAGTATATATAAGAATATGAAATGCCAACTGATACAGACAAAAGATTTCGAGGAAACGGTTGAAGATCTTATAGCAAGAAGAAAGCTCAAAAAAGAAGATTTTGAGGATTTCAAGAAAAGCTTAGCAGAAACTCCAGACCAAGGCGATATGATTACTGGGACTGGAGGAATACGAAAAGTCCGCTTAAAATCGGCTACTAAAGGCAAAAGCGGTGGCTTTCGAGTCTGCTATTTATATATCGAAAATCGGTTAATTTTATTCCTGCTTTTCATTTATGCAAAAAATGAACAGGAGAATCTTTCTCAAAGTGAGAAAGCTGAATTAAAGCAGTTGGCAGACTCTATTAAAAGGAGGATGAAAGATGAGTAAGTTGTTTAAAGGTCTTAAAAAAGGTCTTGAGGAGGCTTTAGCCCATACAGAAGGAAAGATCACTCTTAAATCAGAAATCATTGAGATTCCAGAACCCCCAGCCGAGTATAGTGCCAAAGATATTAAAAGAATTAGAGAACAAAATCATTATTCCCAGGGGATTTTTGCGAAAGTTTTGAATGTCAGTATTAAAACTGTCCAATCTTGGGAATCTGGAGTCCGTGCTCCGAGCCATGCAGCTTTAAGATTATTAGAAATCGTGGATAAAGGGTTTTATCGGCCACGAATTGCTAAAGCCATGTAAGAAGTTATTAAGGATTCCTTAATAACTGACTTGGTTATAGGAGTGATCTCAAGACATGGTTATACACGAGGTAAATGGCTTTAGACATCAGGTTTTGCTTCCTGGCAACCATTATTTAAATCATTTTTGATGATATCAAATAAAGCATTTGCTTTCCTAAATTTATCTAGACTCGTTTTCTGTTCGATTGCTTCCCAGTATTCCCAAGGAAGTTTACTAGAACCCAGTTCATAATCCATGCTATCCCAACAATCTTCTCGAAAAGAATAAAAGGCCCAGTGCCAGTTGTGGAAATTGAAAGTATCAATAAGATCTGACAGATATTTTTCTGCTCCCCTAGATGTACGATCGCATCCAAATTCCCCTACTAAAATTCGAGATGCGGGGATATTGTATTTCTTTTGCCAATCTGCAACTGGTGACAGAAATTGCTTTAAGGTTTCTGTGTTCCAATTTATTAAAATAGCATTTGGATTTATATTCTGTTCAGCTTCTTCTAAATGGAGAGGAATATTTCCTGGATATGTAAAGCGTTCATTATTGATCTTCCTAGTGGTGTAAGCATAAGGTTCATACATATGGAAAGAATAGACAATGTTGTTATCCTTAATGGGTGTTAAATAGGTAATGGCCCATGGAGTCGCATACAATCCTGTATCTACTATAATGGGAGTTGAAGAATCAACTTCACGAATAGCATGCACAATGTCCTGATAGAAGAGATTAAGGTCGGCTAGCGACTCTTTGATTGATGTATACCATTTTGGAAAGTCTATTTGCCTATAGTCGCTAATACCACCTAATCGTTCAGGATGTGGTTCATTCAAAATATTATAACCGACAATGGCAGGGTGATTTTTTAACCTTTTTGCTAAATCTCTCCAAAAAAGAATGGCTTGATTTCGATATTCTTTTTGTTCCCAAATCCGTAAATCGTCTACATCATGATTATTCTGCTTCCATCGTGAACCAGGCAAGGAAAGAAGCGTAATCACAACTTTGATATCATTACGGTGAGCGTGATCTAAAACAGCGTTTAAAATATCCAAATCTTGAGCGGAAATTTCCGTGAAAGAGTCTGCATCACCGATTAAGAAATCTCTTCTCTCGCATTTCCATTTATCTGGAGCCAAACGTGCAAATTGTATCCCTGCTTCTTTTGCTGCTACAAACCAATCTTCGGATGGAATTTGATTGAAATAGTTTGCTCCTTTACGTTGAACATTCCAGTACTCTATTTTATTATTATCAGCTGCATAGGCCACACAAAAGAAGACTATAGGTAAGAGATAGAATATAATTGATCGCAAGGTTTTCATTTTGGTGTTCCCGAATTAGGCAGTTAAAAAAAATTACGAGATTAGTCGTGCAAAGTCTCAGTCATTACATTGGATTCTACCAATAGCTGTTTGACTCTTGGAATTCGTTGATCAAGATTTATTTTCTTTTCACGAATGAGATAGGCAAATGAGTAAACAGCTTGATCTTTTTCAATCCATCCCACAAACCAACTATGTTCCAAAGTTTTACCATCTTTGGTAATGTCAGAACCACTCCATCCTGTTTTTCCAAACAGTTTCCATCCTTCAGGCAACTCCTCTTTAAACAGAATCGCTTTTGTCATTTCAATAGCATGAAATGAAACAGGAAGTTGAGCTCGGATCATCTTTTGGATGAAATCTACTTGTTCTTTTGGAGAGATCTTGATAGAAGAGTTTATCCAAAAAGGATTTAAGGGTCCTGGATCAGCCAATCCTCCAGATGCGTCTTGATTACCATATTTCATTGAAGCTAAATAATTTTGAATCTTCCTTATCCCTAGTTCTATGCTTAATACTTTGGAATACCAAACACAAGAGTATTTCATCCAAGATAGTGGAGATTGAGGGGCTCTCCAAGATACAAGCCAATCATCATATCCTTCTTGAAAATCCCAGATCGGATTTGATTCATCTTTTAACACCGACGCATCGTATCCCATCAAGCTCAAAGGAATCTTAAAAGTAGAACATGGGCTCATTTGCTTGTTAATGTTGGGGCCTAACTCAGTAATTACTTCATCTGTCATTCCGTTGATAAGAAGGAAATTTTCCTCAGCAGAAAATACCTGAGCACAAGAAAGAATGAATAGGCAAATGATTGACTTTGAAAACAGCTGACGAAACATAAATAAACTACTCCTAAGAAAACCCCGATTGTGGAAATACTCTAACATGATCAGTAGCTTTTTCTCCAGAAACTTAGATGATTAGTAACTGTTTTTCTTAAACGAT
This sequence comes from Chlamydiota bacterium, assembly GCA_037146655.1. Classification (GTDB taxonomy): domain Bacteria; phylum Chlamydiota; class Chlamydiia; order Chlamydiales; genus JBAWWQ01. Next base: position 6,090 of record JBAWWQ010000027.1, read on the forward strand.
ATTGATTCAGAAAATTTTGGGAGAAATTTTTAAAGTTCTTTCTTTAAGACGATTTTCATAAATATGAAGAGGTACCGCTTCTATTTAAGGAGCATATCCCCTCTGTTTTTTCAAGGTGCTCGTTCCATCTATTGGGAGTCCCATTAGTTTGCCCATGGAGCTTTGGTCTTGTTTGCAATCGCTTTAACGAGCTCACTTTTCTTAACATAGCCGTAGAACCCTTCTGGAAATGAATGAAATGGTAGGAAGGCAAGATAAGCTTCTCTATTGCCTCCAGAAGCATAGAAACGTTGTCGAGCTTGTAGCTCTAGCATTCTTTGATGTTGAGCATCTCTCGGCTTGCCGATGCCAATCAAAGCCCATACCCTATCACCAGATCCCATCTTCTCTAATCTGTTTAATCGTATCTTGTAAGACATAAACCATCCTATTCTGTAATGGCATCTTCTAGTTTTCTAATGCGCTGCTCGAAATCTTTGAATTCCATATATTTAAGAGTCATATTCAAGAGATCAATAGCAACTCTATGTCGTACTGACTCAGATTCTGCATGGTCAAGCAGGCTAATCAGCGTATCACAAGCCTTTGAAGCTGTAGCTTTAAGACGGTCTACTGCTTGATTTACAGCTTCATTCTTCCTATTTTCCAATTCTTGTCGAAAAGCTGGCTGATTTAACCAATCGAATATTTGCTTTGCGGAGATGCCAGATTGCTTAGCAGCTAACTCAATATTTGGGTTGCTGATCAGAAAAGGCAATGTATGAAGTTGTCGCCTGGTTAAAGATGGTCTGTCTTTCATGAGATTTCCTTACGTTTTATTACTATTTGCTATTTCTCCCTCAATCCATTCCCTTAGATTAATGCCTTCAATGAAAGCATCGCCTGCCGACTTGCCTTTGGGGGTGAGGATTCGATGAATCTTAGGAAACTGTCTTTTCCATTTTACCCAAGCCAAAGCTCCTGCTTGATCAAAATCTGGTAAGAATAGGATGCATTTTGTGGATCGCAATAACGCATCTGTATGCGCATCAATGGACTTTGTACTTCCACCAAGAGCAACGCAATAGACTAAACTGCTTGCTTCTTGTTGGATAAGTAAACCATCAAATTCAGATTCAAGCACAAGCCCTACAGGTAGCTGAGTATCTCCATATATGGAAGGGCATGACTTTGATCCCGAGAATTCAACATATTTGGGTAGCTTGTCACCTTCCTTCCAAGAAGTGCGACGAATCTTTATTTTGACCACTTGTCCATCAGAAGAAAATGTAGGGATCGTAAATCCAACTGGTAGCCAAAGCTTACGGAAGGTGCCATCTTCTTTAAGTTCAGGCTCTAACCCCCAATCCTGGCGGTCTTTTCTAAAATCGAAGCCTTGGATATCTCCAGGATTAAATCCAATTTTATATCGGATGATAGAATCAACGGTGAATCCTCTTGCTTGAACATAAGGCAAAGCTGAAGGGTAGCTCATTAGCCTTGAATGACACCATTCAATAAACTTTGCGGCTTTATCCATCCACAATGCAGGTGGGTCGGCTACAAAAGGTGGTTGATTCGGTTGCTTAAGTATTGTATTTGATTGTCGCTTCTTTGGAGTCAGTTTCAGCTGGGCGCATGAATCACTGTAACTTAATCCATAAAGCTCACGAAGAAAAGTTATGGCATCACCATACTTTTGACAAATACGACAAAAATAGCGACCACCTTGATACTCACCATTTTTGTTAACCTGTTGAGGCCAGACAAGGAAACGATCCTTACCATCCCTGCAAAAAGGACAAGGTAAAGAATATTCTCCACCATGGCAAGCAGCTTTCTTTTTCGGTGAGAAGCCATAATCTTGTAAGAGATTCATCAGATCCATATACCCTCATTAGACAGTTCAAAATTATTGTGGTCAGAGTTATGGTCACTGGGAGTAATTTCTTTATTCATTGAAAGCCAAAGCCCGTCATAAATGTCATAGCAGTCAGACTTCTTTAGCTTGCTGCAACAAGAAAAGCTCACTAGAACCATAATTACTCCTGCATTTCTGTTTTTAAAGAATGAATATGACATCTATGACTGGTTACAAAGGCTAAGTCGTTTAGAACTACAATTACGAGTGACATCTCTATGACAGCAAATGCCTTTCCTCTGACTTCTATTCTTTCCATATGTCTGTACCTGCCTTGAAAGCTTTTTGAAAGTCTTCTCTTGTTGCTGACAGTGCTTGAAAAATGTAGCATTCAGGTCTGGGTCCAGATGTTGCTCCAGGCCGTGATTTTACACAGGAAGAGATCAACTTATTAAGAGATCGTCCTAAAACAGATTTTTGCTCTAAACGTTTTCCCTGCATGCTGCACCAGGCACTGTAATCAATGTAAATACGATGAAAACTTAGCGGTTGTTCAGGCCAACATTCTGATGGTGCTGAATTCCCAACATCAAAACAGCCCTCACGCAAAGCTTCATAGATGTACTGAACACAAGAAGATGCACTTTGCAACTTCACTTGAAAAGACTCTGTATTTACAGGAAGCTTTCTCGAATTAAAGCCAGTAAGATCCTCATTCAATAGCTCAAAGAGCACAGCTTCATATCCACCATGATCAAGCTCATCGTATATTGCCGAAAAATAAGCATCGTCCTCCTTGTGCTTGCTACTTATTTCTAAAACAAGAAAGCGACGGTCATCATGATCTAAATGAACTGGCCAACTCTCATTGCTTGAAAAAATAAAATGCCTAAAATTCCTCACCATAAAAGAATCTTTACCTTTGGGCTCTATCATCGCATGTTCTTCTGTGACCATTGCTTTGAGTTTCCCCACATCTTTTTTATTGCCACCCCATATAGCTTCATCGGCATACACTAAAACGGCGTTCTTCATATGAAAGTTAAAATTTCCTAAGAGACGATCAAGATTATCCAAATGTAGATAGTGCTGGCCGAACAGTAGTCCAAGGGTTTTTGCAAAAACTCCCTTCCCTGTCCCTTGCAAGCCAATTAAGATTAATCCTGTCATGATTTTATCTGGATGTTGAACTAAGTATGCCATCCATTTCCACACGTAGTAGAAATACTCATCATTCCCTGCACAAATAACATCTTTGATGTGTTTTTTATAGAGGTCGCATTTACCCTTCACTGGCTCAATAGAAAAACCCTTCCAGATGTTATACATGCCGTTTTTATCCTCTGAACTAGTCGGGTCAAACGTGATGCCCTTTAGCTGTCTTCTACGAGGATGTACAAGCCATATACGTGCCTTACTTCGTGAGTGTCCATCTGAACAAGTGACCTGCTGATTTTCATACATGTTGATAAAAGAGGTCTTGCTTTCCAATGTAAAATCCGTGCCTTTAAAGACGCTGTGATCTTTTTCGGTGAGGATATAAAATTGATCTGTGTGGACGACAGCATGCTTTTGATTCAGTTCTTCTACGACCGCATCTTCTGGCGTTTGTAGCTTTTTCTCTGCTAATCTTGCCATCTCATCAAAATTAGCGTTTCTTGCTTCATCTGATTGAGAACAACTTTCTCTCTTCGATTGTTGCTGAACATTTTGGCTCATTTGCTTTTCCCTCCTTTCAGTAATTTGAAAAGGGTCAAGGGAAGTACCAAACGTCGCTTTTTGAATTTTATAAAAGCTTCAGAAAGACCGTTCATTTCGCTTTCGTAGGCCATTTTACGGAGGCTCCCCATATTAGGCCATGTATAAGTGCTGGTAAAATCTTTGAAGGTTAATGGAATCTCTTCCCCTGCATTGATCAACTGGATATCGTTTCCTGGTCGATTGGAAAGAAGGGATAATGAAGTTAGTGGCACTTGATATTTCTCACTCATAAAAGTTCTCCTTTATTTTCATGTGATTGCATTTCTTCACATTTTATTAAGAGACTGATTTTAAGTAAGAAAGGCAGAAAATTAACGGGGTATTTTTATTTCAAAAAAGACCGAATCTAGAGAAGGGTAGCTTTATGAATGGAAGTAATAAAAAAAAGAGGCCTGATTTTTTTAACGCCCTTTTTTACTGAATCCTCGTACTTTTTCGCTACGAGGTCTTGGATCTAATCTGAGTTTGCGTACTTTTTTCTCCCATTCATCAGGAGAATAGGGTTTAGGGAATCTGCAGCGATTGCAATAATAGCCATATACTTCATCGTAGTTTGCTGTAGGATACTTCTCCCAATGAGCTTTTGTGTGCTTTATAAGTTCATCCGCTTTTTGTTGAGGTAGTGTTTTTTTCTCGATGACTGGATTTGACGCCTTGCTAGGATCATCTTTCTGTTCTTTTAGAAGTATGGGACGAATATGAACAAGAAGGCGATCTAAGTACTTTTCACAAGCTTTTCGAGAAAATTTACATGCTAGATCAATGGGAAAAAGAAACTCCCGTTTATCATTTGAAAAGCCATTTCCAGAGAATCTAGCCCATAAATCCTGTCGAGCTAGCCAAAACACCATTTGAAAAGAAGAGTTGCTTGCTCGTTCCCAATGCAGGTATTTCGTTTCTTCCCATTTCCCTTGGATAAGAGACTGCTGGGTTTGAGTGTGAGAGGAAGATTGATGGATTCGTTCTAAAAGGCACAGACGATCCCAAAAATAAACAGGGTCTAGTTCTACCGAGGTTTGAATATACTGAGCATACAATACCTTGTCAGCCGATATACGACGCTGTTGATTGTGTTTTAAGAATTGCAAAAGCTTTTCTGAACATTCGTCACAGTTAAATTTTATCTTAAATTCCAAAAATGCATTACAGATGCGATCAAATGGCATTTGAGAGGAAAAGTCTTTGTTTTTTGTAAGCAGATTTTTGGTGCGGACCAATTCTTTACGACATGCCTGCTGTGGGTAGTTCTTCCAAAGAAAAAGCCACTCCGTCTCCAGAGCTTCTATAGCTTGTACATTGAAGGCTTCTTTTCGCTTTTGACTCTCTTTCTCTAAATCCTTAACCCAGTTTTCCGTGATTGGATGATGACGAAGAGCTTGTATCAGCCCGATAAAATGGGTCAGAAAACTGATTCCGATTTCACAAGATCGAGTAGTTTCTATAGCTATTGTGAGAGCTTTTTCAAATAAATGAGATTGATTAGGAAGATGAATTTTCATTGTTTCCTGGGATATTAAGATTGTTATTTGATCTTTGGAGCAACTTAGCCAAGTGTGCTTTATTGAAGTGGGCATACC
>JBAWWQ010000028.1:0-10954 GCA_037146655.1 Chlamydiota bacterium
CAGAGCTTTCACTGCTCCGTACAGTATTCCTCCTGGTGGTGCTTTTGTTCTTTTATATATTCTTTTTACATTTATTATTGGTTTACCCTTATTTGTCGCTGAACTTATTATAGGAAGAAGATCTCAAAAAGCAGCTATTTGTGCCTATACTGAGCTTAGTCATCATAAAGGCAACTGGAAGATGGTCGGATGGCTAAATCTCATTACCTGCTTTATTATTTTAGCCTATTACTCCGTGGTAGCAGGCTGGTGCATAAGTTACTTCTTGATGTCCTTAACTCAATTTTCTGCTGGCAAATCCCCCGAAGAAATACGCGCTGTTTTCGATACACTCTTTAAAGCGCCTGGGATTAATCTTTTATGGCTTGCTTTTTTTATTATTCTTAACGTGGCCGTTGTTTATGCAGGGGTTAGGAAAGGGATCGAATATTGGAGTAAAATTTTAACTCCGGCTTTATTTATTATCGTTATAGGGCTTCTTATTTACGCAATGACAATGAGTGGATTTGGTCAAGCTGTCAAATTCTTATTCTACCCTGATTTTAGCACACTCACCTCCAATAGCATTTTAGAAGCTCTTGGGCTTGCTTTTTTTACTCTTAGCGTAGGTCTTGGTATTATTTTAACTTATGGAAGTTATATGCAACCTAAAGAAGACCTTTTAAAAAATGGTTGCATTGTTTCTCTGATGACTCTTGTTATTTCTATCGTTGCTGCATTAATTATTTTCCCTATTGTGTTTACATTTAATTTCCCTATTGCAAGCGGCCCTGGCTTAGCCTTTAAAACTATGCCCGTGTTATTTGCCAAACTTCCCTGTACACTGCTCATCTCTTCCACCTTTTTTCTTTTACTTGTTTTTGCTGCATTAACTTCTTCCATTTCTTTATTTGAAATGCTTGTAGCCAATCTTATCGAACTATGTCAGTGGTCAAGAAGAAAGGCATGCATAATTATTGCCATCATCACATTTATTATAGGGATTCCTTGCGCCCTTTCCGGCACAAATTTAATCTTCCCTGAATGGACATCGATCTACGGAAAGAATTTTTTTGACACTATGAATTATCTGACACAAAGTTGGATGATGCCAATAGCTGGTCTATGTACAACATTATTTATCGGATGGGTCTTAAAAAAAGCTCATGTAAAAGAAGAATTTATGAACGGATCTACTTGGCCAAAATTATTTGGGCTATGGCTTTTTTGCACACGATTTTTATGTCCTGTGGCAATTTTAATTATCCTCTTACAAGAAGCTGGTCTAATCAATCTTGTCACCTTATTTTCTTTAGGAAAAACTTAACCCTTATCAAGGAGCGAACATGTCTAAAAGTAGCTTAAAAATACACAGCGAAAATATTTTGCCTATTATTAAAAAATGGCTTTATTCAGACAAGGATATCTTCTTAAGAGAACTTGTATCAAATGCGTGCGATGCTTTATCTAAACTTAAAATCTTACGTGATCAAGGTGAAGCAGATTTTAAAGATGAAGATCTTTCTATCCGTATAGTTATTGATAGTGACAAAAAAACCATCACTATTAGTGATACAGGCATTGGAATGACTGCCCAAGAAGTAGAGAAGTATATTGCTCAACTAGCTTTTTCTGGCGCCGAAGAATTTATGAGCAAATACAAGTCTAATAATGAAAAAGATCAAATTATCGGGCATTTTGGACTTGGATTTTATTCTGCTTTTATGGTGAGCTCCACTGTTGATATCAATACTTTATCCTATCAAAAAGATGCAAAAAGCGCTTTATGGAGCTGTGATGGTTCATCTGAATATACTTTAGTAGATGGCTCAAGAGAGTCTAGAGGAACAGATATCGTTTTACATGTGACAGAAGATAGCGAAGAATTTCTTGAAGAATCTAGATTAAAAGAGCTTCTTACAAAATATTGCAGCTTTTTACCTTTCCCTATTTACCTCAACGACAAACATATTAATGACCAAACACCTATTTGGATGAAATCCCCATCAGAATGTTCTGATCAAGATTACCTTGAACTTTATCGTTACCTCTATCCTATGCAACCAGATCCTATTTTCTGGATCCACCTTCATGTTGATTATCCATTTAATCTACAAGGGATTCTTTATTTCCCTAAAATCACTAAACGGTTTGACTATCAACTTTCTAATATTCACTTATATTGCAATAGAGTCTTTGTATCAGATTCTTGCAAAGATGTCATACCTGAATACCTTACCGTATTACGCGGTGTGATTGATAGTCCAGATATCCCATTGAATGTTTCTAGAAGTTCGCTTCAAATGGATCGTACAGTAAAGCAATTAGGCTCTCATATTTCTAAAAAAGTGACTGATAAACTTGCGATGCTTTATCAAAGTGACTTTGCAAAATACTGCAACTGCTGGAGAGACATAGAAACTATTATTAAGTTAGGTGTTTTACAAGATGATAAATTCTATGAGCGTGTAAAAGATTGTTTAATTTGGAAAAATACTCATGATGAGTGGACAACAATTAAAGATTATCTAGAAAGAGTGCAAAACAAACATCCTAATAAAGTTTTTTACTCTCTTGATGAAAAACATACTTCTCATTTCTTAGACATGTATAAAGATAAGCAATTAGAAGTTCTATTTGCTCATTGCTATCTAGACACTCCTTTAATGAGTTTTATTGAAAGCAAAGAAAACCCTGTAAAATTCCAAAGAATCGATGGAGCAATAGATGATAGCCTTCTAGATGCTTCGAAAGAGCACACCCTGCTAGATGTTGATGGAAAAACTCACGGTACACGCCTTGCTGACTTTTTCAAACACCACCTTGATCAAAGTGATGTAGAAATCGAAGCAAAAAGTTTAGCAAGTAGTCATTTACCAGCCTTTATCGTATTCGATGAACAATCAAGACGTATGCGTGATTACTTATCGATGACCCAGCCAGATACAGACATGAAATGGCCACAGAAAAAAACACTTGTTTTAAACACTAATAGCAAGTTGATTCAAGCCATTTACAAACTACAGGAAAAAGATGAAGCTCTTGCTAAAGATCTTTCCAGACAAGTCTACGATTTGTCACTTCTTTCACAAAAAGAACTAGATCCTGCAAATTTTTCAGACTTTATTAAGCGCTCAAGTTTTGTTTTAGAAAAACTTGCTGAAAAAGCTTCTTCTTAAAAACCTCTCTTTAAGAGCTGCATAATTTATGCAGCTCTTTTTTTCTATATTCCTACTTGAAAAAAACTCAGTTTTAAAATTAAAATCGCCCCGCTTTTTTGTAATTTTTTAAAGGAACTCTACCTTATGTCATCCATTTCTGCTGCATCTTCTATACACCATACTGTAACTACCTATCATAGCGCTCCTCAATCTGAGATACTATCCTCACCTATCACTACTGCTGCTCCTATAAGCCGGTCTTGGGCTATAGTTGAAAAAATTAAAGATCCTGCCCATGCTTTAAATCTATCAAGACAAGACTGCCACCATTTTGACATCCAAGATTACAGCCCAAACATACATACATTAGATCTTAGTGATAATGATATGCTTTTTTTACCACCTAAAACAGTTACGGTTCTCTCAAAGCTTCCTCTACAGGCTGTATTTATGCATGGCATTAATAATGGTCAAGAAGCTCTTGTTAACCTAATCACAAAAGAGCTCACACCCCCGATTTTTAATAAGACTCTTTCTATATTAGACCTATCGGGCTACCCTATTAAGAGTACACAACTAAAATCCCTTCTCTTAAATCTACCAACGCTTAACAAACTTGGAATGCACAATTCTAAACTCAACGACTTAACCTTAAATACTCTCTTAAAAAACAAGTCATCTCAACTAAAATACATCGATGCTAGCAACAACTTGATTAAAGAATTTAAAATGTTAGAATCTTGGCCTATTCTACCTATAAAAACACTTTCTCCAAAAAAACTTACGAAACAATTTTCTTTTTCAACCCTATCTATATCCCCTTTAACATGGATCATTTCTTTAAATGACCATACAATATTCCAACCACCTATCCCAGATGATGAGCCTGCTTTAATACTAGATCTTAGAGATAATCCTCTAACTTCTAATACTTTAGAGGCGTTAAGCCTTAGATTTGACAAGTTTTTATACGAAACAATCGATAGTACATTTAATGTATTTTATAATACTAAGATACATACCTATATTTTAACTAACCGCCTTCAACCAGCCTACCAAAGCTGGATAAAGGCTTAAACTTACCTACCTCCTATTACCAGACAATAGTCTTAATAAATCATCCCCTTGACAGATAGCGACTTAGGGTTTTTTGTTTCCAAAAACACCCCCCTCTTTTTTTGGGATTGTATTTATATATAATTAAAAATAGATTTATTATATAACTTTGTTGTATAATAAACTATTAATAATACATTGATTGATAAGGTAATCAAAATGTCATTAACAGTAAATCCAGGGACTATTACCGCTAAGCTTAGGTTAGCTCCTAATTTTAGCATGGCCGCCTCTACACAAAAAGAGGTAGCTACTTCCATCGAGGATCGTTTAAGACAACTTGATATACAAAATATTCTTAAAGAGTCTTCTACCCCACCCAAAAAAGACAAATTCAAAGTAACGGTACTACGAGATGGAACAATCCTTAAATCTCAAGAAGGTGCTAAAACGCAAAGACTTGGCACCATGGATGCAACAGCTCTTTTTAATAAATTTCATTTAAACCCAATGCCAACTAGTCCTTCATCCGATCATGATAGTTATGAAGTTCATACTTCTCCAGCTACAAAAGATGCTAACTCTGCTACAGCTTCGCAAGATACAGGTTCTCTTACAATCCATACAACTCCTAATGGGGCAATCCAACATGCAGACAACTCACCTAGTAGCCATCAAGTGAACACCTCCCCACCACAGGTGTTTGATCAAGGTTTTCTTGCGGTCAACACAAGTCCTTCTATGATATCTAGTAATCCAACAAACTCAATCACGGCTCACACAAACCCTTTAAACCAATCACGTAGAGGGCAACCTCATGATAATGATTCAGCCTTTGATGATGGCAGAGATCATCAACAAGAGTCTTTTATTGTAAATACTTCCCCACTAAGTAGGTCAAATCCACCTCAAACTTTTGCTACAATCCAAACAATCCCACCCAACCCAGCTCAGATGGGTACAGGTACAACAGTCCATACCAGTCCTCTAGCTCCCAATACAACACTCTTCACGACTCCTGCTTCACAACAATTTTCTGCTAATGCTTCGAATGCCCCAGGTAATCACACTAGCCCTTTAAAGCAATCACATAGAGGGCAATCTCATCATAATGATTCAGCCTTTGATGATGGGAGAAATAAACAACAAGAGTATTCTATTGTAGATACTTCCCCACTAAGTAGGCTAAATCAACCTCCAACTTTTGCTACAATCCAAACAATCCCACCCAACCCAGCTCAGATGGGTACAGGCGCTACGACAATCCAAACAACTCCTAATTCGAGCTTTCAAACTCCACATCACTTATCTAGTAGCTATCAAAAAACGCAGCCCTTCCTAGGACAGGGTTCTGATCGAAGTTATTATGCGAATCACACAAACCCATTACATCCTACAGGAGATCTACTTCCACGGCAACCAACGCATCCGCAATTTTCACCTAGACAACAAACAAAAGATGGTAGAAGAGATTCTTCACATTCAGACTCTAATGACCATGGAGCCTCCTATCAACCTTATAGCCAAATGCATGCTAATCCAGAATTAACAAGTCATAGAACAAGTGCATCAGCTCAACTATCAATGCATTTACCTTATGGCGATCATGACCCTCTTATCAACGAATATTTCACTATTATGATGAACAGATCCTGTTCAGAGGATCTATTATTCCTAATACAAACATCATTCGAAGCTTTTAATAAAGAACTTATTACTAAAGACAATCTAATCCAATTTTTACAACTAATAAAAAAATCAAATAAAGATACACAATCATTGATGAGATTACGAAACCAACTTCACAATGTAATTACTAATAATGTAATTAAGATGTACAGCAACACAAGACAAGAGCTACTAGCAGAAAAACAAGACCCCTTAACTCCTCTTGAACAGTTATTTTTACAATTGTTAAATCTACTCTTTGAGGCACATAAATCAAACGCTATCTCTTCAGAAACCCTAGCTGAATATCTATTGCATATTAGAAATTGTACAACGTTTGATTTATCTGATGAAGAAGCTTATGCACTTCTAATAGACCTACTTAAAACAATAACAACCAGTGATTCAAATAATACTTCAACTTTTATAGAAACCACTACTACAAAAACCTCTAGCACGCAACCTCTATCTGCACCCCCTTATAAACACCTGCCTACCTATGACCAATTACAAGCAACCAATACTAGACGACCTCATATAGCTTCTGAGCAGCCTATTTCTAAAGCACAGTTCCAAAATCATCTTATGGATATCATAGCCCCTGTACAGGATGTGAGTATCTATAAGGAACTACATGATTACATAACCTCGCAATTAGAGACTTCCACGCAAAGTTTTGAACAATTAAAAAATACAGTTATAGCAAAAGTGCGCGCCCACTTAATTACTATATCTACACCTAAAACACAAAATCCACATACCGATTCTGATACACAAACGGATGTTAAAATAGGTTCAAAGCCTTATAGAGACACGTTCCAATCTGTTAATTTTGGTTTACCTGATAATGATGAACCAACAAATACCTCACCCATGACTATGCATTCTTTCTCTTCTATTAGAAGCTCCTTGACAGCGTCACCTGTACTCGAATCAGACACCTCCTCGACGATAAGCCGCTTTAGCAGGACATTGCCATTCGACTTTAATACCCAACAAGCAGCTAGCACGCAAACTGATACAGCTTCTGAACCATCTCTTTCTAAACAACAGATGAAAACCCTTCTTCTAGGTATCATATCTGTTATAGAACATAAACAGTTACATACTTCCCTGTCTATGTATATAAATCATGCGCTAGAAGCCGACAATCCAGATTATGAGAATTTAAAAAATAGAATTATACATGAAATAAAGACCTACTATACCATGCCCCTTTCTAGAAGAGAACATATACGAGCTCTTACAAAAATAATCGCCCCTATAGCGCATCTGCCTGATGAATATGAGACGCTATCAAATGTTATAAGAACTGAATTGAGCAAGCCGAACGTAGATTTTGAGCAATTAGAAAACGAGATCTCTGAGCGTGTAACAGCTATCTTTAATCAGGCCACTACACCTAGAGTTAGCCTATCCAAAGAAACCCAAACTGCTGATGAACCAACCTTAGCTACCCAAACATCCATCATAGAGCCAACCGATGTTCATGTACAATATGCTCGTAATACCTCAGCAGATTCATCATATGAATTTGCAACTGAGCAAGAACATAGAGACTATTTAGCAACACTAGGCCTATCCCTTGCCCCTCTGGAAAAAGCTCGCGAGCTTTATTCTGAGCTCAAACAACAAGCTAAACAAGGATCCATTTTACACGAAAAAAGATACTACTTAGACTTATATAAGTTTTTAGATACGCCTGTTCCTGAAGGGCTTGCACATATGCATATCTTATTCCTAGAGATGATTGAATCTGCTTCCCTTGACACGGAAAAGCAAAGATCTGACTTTTTAAGTCATATGCACACTACTTATCCCTCGTATTACGGAATCAAATCTCCTCAATCCCAAGAAAAGCCTCTTTCTTCTAAAGCTATGACTCCACCAACCGGTGTCAATAATAACACCAAAGTTGATGAACTACCTACTCAAGTCGTTTCATCTAATCCACCGTCTTTTTCTCAAGAGGTCCGTACGATGAATGCTCGTGCGGCAATAAAATTCAGTGTTTTAGATGGGAGAATCCCTAAAATCACCAACCTTGAATACTGTTTATTGCAATATACAAAAAATCCAAATGCTACAACTCGTCTAACTATATCAGAAGAAATTGTTAACCTTCGTAAAAATCAAGAATCCGATGATAACATATTCGCTGCTCTTAGTGCTAAATATCCAGGTTGTTTTCCTATACAACCATCTAATCCATAAAATAGAGAAAAGCTACTAAGAGACCCTTAGTAGCTTTAAATGATAAAAGCTTATTTGTTGATAGAACAATTAACTTCAGTTTGAGGCTTGTCTAGTGGTTCTACATCTGTGATAGCACCTTTAACAACTTCGATTTTTGATCCATCGATCATCTTAAGAATAACTGTTTTTTCTTCAATTTTATCAACAATACCAATAATACCCATAGCAGTTACTCTAGAACCTTTCTGCATAGAACTTCTTTGCTGCTCCAGCTTTTTTCTTCTTTTTTGCTCAGGACGTAGCAAGATAAAATAGAAAAATAAAACAGCTGCACCAAGCATAATAATTGTTTGCATATAGTTTTGCTGACGTGATCCTTGAGGCGCTTCTGCTGCATCTGCAAAAACAGATGAAGTCATCAACATCGAGGCTAAACTCATAAGTCCGATAGATAATTTTTTCATAATAAAAACCCTTTTTATGGTGGATGATAGAAAATTCTTTCTATCTATTTTTTGTAATGTTACCAAAAGTGTGCCTTATTAACAGGAAGAAAACAAGAAAAAAACTATACCTTGTTAACACTAAAGTTAATTTTTTCTTTGAAGTAGTGCTATATTTTCCAAATGATAACTATGTGCAAATTGGTCAACAGGTTGTATCAGCTTAAGTTGATATCCATACTTTACAAGCTCCTCCACATCTTCTTTCTGAGTTAAAGGATTGCATGAAATATACAAAATCTCTTCAGCTGCTATCGCTACAATTTGCTCTATTGCCGCTTTGCCAAGACCAGCTCTTGGAGGATCCACAATAACAAGGTCCCATTGACCTTGATTTTTTAACTCTAATGTTTTTAAGACCTCGGCTACATCTCCCTGCTCTACTTGTAAATTACTAATATTATTAAGCTGCTTATTGGCATCTGCATCAAAAACTGCATAAGGGTTGAGTTCTATCCCCATCACCTCTTTAGCCAAAGGAGAAAAAATAGACCCTAAAGTAGCTGTACCACAATATAAATCCAACACTTTTAAGTCTTTTTTTTGAGTCACCATTTTCAAAGCTTGACTCATTAGTTTTTCTGCCTGCTGAGTATTTGGTTGGAAAAACGATGTAGGACTAATTTTAAACGTAAACACTCTTTTTTCATTATTTGGATAAGTAATGCTGAGTTTTTCATGAATATGATCAGGCCCATGTAAAAGCATTTCACTAAAGTGTGTTCTTTGACCTGCCTGTGCATGTTTAATCTGCAAAAATATACTCACAACGCCATCTATTTGCTCTAAAACAGCCCTTTTAAAAGCCTCTAATACGCTATGAGATAAAGCACCAGATGGCGCTCCTGCAATACTTAGCATGACAAGCTTTTCATCTGTATTAAACCCTTCTCGTAAAGTTAGATTTTCTAAAGTGCCTGTATTTTTTATTCGATGATAAGCTTCTAAATCTGTGTGATTCCACCAAGCATTAACAGCTTTTAACACCTTGATCATCCAAGGCCGAGTAAGATGACACTCTGAAAGCGTTATAACTTTACCCTTTGTCCCTCCCATAATCAGTCCTAAAAACCGATTTTTTTCTTTATCTTCAGAAAAAGTAAATTCCATTTTATTACGAAAATGCCAGGGATCTTCCATGGTGATAATAGGAAGGTATTCTACTTCTTGATGCTGACTAAAAAGAGTTTTTATTTGAGTTTCTTTATTGACAACTTGCCTCTCATAAGAAAGCTCTTGCCAACTACATCCACCACAGATCCCCGCATGGGAGCATCTTGGGATGACTCTAAATGGACTAGCTTCTAAAAGTTCAAGAGCTCTTGCCTCATGAACACCTTTTTTTCTTCTAAAAATTTCAACAAGAAGCTTTTCATTTAAATGAGAACCACGGACTTCTACTTGCTTTTCTAAACCTAAAGCAGATCCTTGTCCTATCCCTTTTTTAGAATACTTTTGTATTTCCACAACGCATTGTTTTGCCACGAGAGGCTCCCTCTTAGAGTTTTTCCAAGAGGATTATAAAAAAGGGAACTGATTAAAACATCTACAAAATCAATCACAAATGCACTTTATGCAGACTTTCTTTTTCTAGTCTGTGCACAAACAACATCTATACCTTGACGTTCTAAAATTTTAGCCATCTGTTTCATCCGTTTCTCTTCAGAAAAATTTTTAATAAGCTCATCTTTTTTAAGAACTTTTGCATAATTAAAAATCTTATTAAGTATTTCAGAAACTTCTCCACCAAAGATAAAATTTTTCTGAAAACGCATAAGCTCTGCTACTAATAAAATTCTTGGTAAAAGTCCAGTTATGGATGTAGTTAAATCCCACAAAATCCCTTCATGCAATTCACAAAACTGCGTATATTCATATTCAACATCTACATCTGGCGCTCTAGAAATTATTTCATCTAACTCTTTAATCATTTGCTTATGCAATTTTTCCATAGACTTTCCTTGACCATTTTAAATTAAATTCCATTCAACTTAGGCAAGATCTACTTACCTTTGAAAAAATAAGGGAGAAAAATTCTCCCTTACCAACTATTTGCGGCCTTTTTTCTTAACAGGCTTTGCAGCAGGTTTTTTCTTCTGTACTGCTGGTTTAGCTTTAGCTTCTACTTTAGCAGCTTTTACAGGTTTAACTTTTGCAACTTTTTCAAAAGCTACTGATTGCTTTCTGTAAAGTTTTGCAATTTTTTCTAATTTAACAGTTCCTGTTCTTACACGCTGCGCTGCAGCCTTGTTACCTTTAGAACCTTTTTCTAAATCTTTTGTTACGCAATCTAATAAATCTTGTAACTGATTAACGGTTTCTTTTAGTGCCATTCTATCATCTCCTAATTATGGTTGTGAGTTATGTCACGTTAATTTTCCATATTAATTT
>JBAWWQ010000029.1:0-10937 GCA_037146655.1 Chlamydiota bacterium
ACTGATGAATCCAGATGCAATTCCATCCCCTAAGCATAAAAAAGGAGCTAACCCATTATGGGGAGCGCTTCTTGTTAATCAGGAAAAAGGGGCAGAAGTTTTAAAAAACTACCCAAATGGCCCTTTATTTAAAACGTTAGATGATCTAGTTAATCCTTCTTATGATGTCTTTGAACCACTTGCCCAAGAAAACACTCCAAGACTTCTCTATACTATTCACAATGAGAAATTCAAAGTTAATATACTCAGATTACCATCACCTACTCGGCAGATGATGATTAATAAAGCGGAATCTTCAGTTTTGTTTGAAGTGTTTATTATCGCTCTTCGCCAGCTAAAAAACAGTCAAAATTTTCTACTTATAAACATGCAAGATAGAACTTCTTGGCAAGAACATGCTAGATGCCATACTTTAGAGAATCTACCCAATCATCCTCATATGATAGAAGGGTTTGAAGTGTGTAGCTTAACAAAACATACTCCTTTTTATCACCAAGTTGAAGAATACCATGATTTATCTAGTGCCAAAGAATTTATGAGTCTTTTACAAGATCAGATTTTAAATGCAGCAGAATGTGGTTTGTATTTCCCACCCAATTTAGGAGCTGTTTATATTCAAGATTTTGTGAAAAATTGTGCAGGTTTGATTCATGAACATTTCTTTGGTAAAAAGGGGATTTTATCTAGAAAAAACAGATTAGATTTTATTGAGCTACTTTATTTCTTTTTAACCTTAAAGATGATTGATAGGATCTCTCCAACACAGATGAGTTTTAGTTGTAAAGATGCTATTGATACAGGGGCTATAGCTAGTGCAGGTTTTTTTGCTTTTATTAAGCTTATGTCCGAGGATTCTGTATGGAGTTTAGAAGAAGAAGATTTTTTTGTATGGATGGCCCAGTCTTCAGCTTTGATGTATCGTGAAAGGTTAGTCCGTTTTGAGCAGTATGAAAGAATGCTGAGTGTCTTAGAATTACTAGATAGCGAACTGAGCTTACACAAAAAAACTATTTTAAAAGCTTTTGAACCTCTTTATGGATATGCCATCTTTAAGCATTTATATGCACAGGAGCTAAAATAAGAAGCTATTTTTTATTTGCACCTGTGGTCATGCTTCTGGTCATTCTTGGTGCAGAAAGGTCCAGCGCAGGGTCGATATTTAAGCTTTTTATTTCTCGATTGCTTATTTTAGGTTTTTTAGTAGCAGCAGTTTTGGGTGCTTCTATAGGCGTGGTGTTATTTGGATTTATTTGAGCTATAGAAGGCTCAGAGATTGTGATTTCAGAAGGTGCAATAGCTAGCTTATTGCTTTCAGGTGCAGGAAGAGCTTTTTTTTCCATAGTTACCTGTTTTTTAGATTCCCTTAAAGACGCTGTATCATTTTTTTTCCTTTGAGATTTTGAAGGGCTTGCTGTTTGACCGTAAGGTACAATAGCAAGATTATTGCTTAAACAATCAGATGAAGGAAGCGCTTTTTTCTCCGTAGTTGTCTCGTTTTTAGGGCTTGCTTGAAAAATATCAGTTACTTTTTTACAAAGGGTGGGAAACCAACCTTTTTCTTGTACAGTTTTATTAAGAACCTTAATGTTTTTTTGGAGAAGTTTAATAATGTCTTGTTGCTCTTGTGATAGCTTTTCTAGGTCTTTGTAGTTTTTAGTAAGTTCTTGATGACTTTCCATAGCTTGTGCAAAAAGGGTATTCACTTGATTTGCAAGCTTAGGATCTAAATAAGCAATAGTTTCTAAAGAAGTAGGGTCTAGATGAGCTCTTGTTGTGTAAGAGACACTTTCTTTGAGATCGTTTGCTAAAATTTTTAGGGTTGCTGTTTTGTTAATTAAAGAGGTCATTTCTTGTGTAATAGAAGCGGTAAATTCTTTAACTACTTCAGGTGGTAGTTCTTTGCAAGATGGATCATTTAAAATAGTTAGAACGGTATTATTGATTTTAGTGTTTAACTCAACTAAAGACTTATTGGTATTTTTTTGATTTTCAAACCCTTCTTTGAATATAGGAGTAACTGCTTGAGCTACTTCGTGAAAAGTCATTCCTTTGTAAATTGACATAATATACACCTTAATTAATAATATAAATTATATTATATCAATTAAAAGTATTAAGACAAAGTTTTAAAATTTGATTTATATTTATAGAAATAATAAAAAATAAATTAAAATTTTAATTTAAATCCAGATCTTCTGGTATAAGGGAAAGCGTTGTATATTTACCTCCTTTATCTCGAAGAGTTTGTTGCCAAAGTTTTTCTGGAGGACAGTTAAAGGCATAGTGGGCAGAACCTTGGCTTAAAATCCACGCCCCATCCATTAAGTCTTGATCCAAAAGGCCAGGACCCCAGCCTGCATAACCAAAGCATAGCAAAAGAGAAGGGCCACTTTCTGTAGACATAGAGGTTTGTAAAAATTCTAGATCACCACCTAAAAAAACGCCTTCACATACTTGAAGGCTTTGAGCTACATTTGCATCATTGTGTAAAAGCATCAGTTGGTTGGGTTGTATGGGACCAGAAGCTCTCATATAGACATGAGGATTTATGGGAGCGCCTAATTCAACAACTTCTTCTGGAAGGTCCATTTGCAAGGGTTTATTGATAATAAGACCAAAAGCACCAGCAGCGCTATATTCACAAAGTAAAATAACGCTTTTTGTAAATAGACCACCACAGATTTCAGGTGTTGCAACAAGAAGAGACCCTCTTTTTAAAAGTTGGTGGTGCATCATGGATTGCAAACCCCATTTGTAGACGACTCTTCTAACGCTTCATTGTAGAGTTTAATTTGATCTAATAAAATATTGACAAGTCTTAATAGATCAGCAAAATCCTTTCGGAAAGCCCCGCTTTTTAATACTTGTTGTTTTTCTGGGGTTTGCTCAGCTTTATCAATTAACATAGAGATCCGGCCCATAGATGTATTAATCATATCGACTTCATTTTGAAAATACTCTTTAAATTCTTGGGGGGTTTTTAAAGCGTTGAGTAGTGTAGCCCGTTTTTGACGAGAGCGTTGCCATTCTTTATTGAGATTAAATAAAATTCCGTAATGATTGATGTCATTCATCGTAGTATCGACTTTAGAAAATATTGACATGAGTTCAAGATAGAGATCATCTTCTTTTATAAACTTACCAATACTACCTTTGCCTTGATCGATATTAGCTAAGATGTCTTCAAGAGATCCACTAGCGTTTTTGACATGGTCTAATGTAACATTCAAGTTATTAAAGAACTCATTTTCTTGTAGGTTTAAGATAACTTCATGGATGCTATCTGAAGTATGTGTAAAGGACTGTAGAGCTTCATGGACATCGTCGACAATGTGTTGTTGATTGACAGAGAGCATGGTGTCTCCTACTTCTTTCATAGCCCTATCAAATGATCGAACAGCACTACCTAAAGCAGGACCATTTTGATCTATCCAAGCAACAATTGTATCCACAGCATCTTCTACTTTTTCTGCAAGGCCACTAAGCTGTTGGAAAGCACTTTCAATAGGATCGACGGAATTAGCATAGAGAGGTGTTGTAGTAGTGGCTATTTTAGGTTGAGTTCCTTTTGGTGGTAGTTTTGGCACAAATACAATAGAGCGCTCTCCTAAAAGACCAGTTGTTTGTATGGAGACTTCATCACATGTATAGACTTTAATATGAGAATCGATATGGATTGTTAGTTGATAATAGTAGATTTGTCCAAGTTCATCGGTTGGTTGATTTCTTGCATTAGGAATCGTTGTGATGGCGACTACTTCACCGATAGGTTTACCGGCTAGAGTAACTCTTGTTCCAAGGTTGATTCCGTTAACATTAGAAAAACGAAGGTAAAGAGTTTGTTTATTATCACCAATACTTGGCTCAACAAATAAAATCATAGCTATCACAAGAGCACAAGCAACCGTAATAAAAAAGCCGATAATGATATTTTTAGTCTGATTTAACATAATCTCTTTGCCTAAAAGTACGGGGATCTTGAGTTATAGTTTTTCTTAAAAAGTCAATGATAGGATCGTCAATTTTTAAAAATTCATCAGGAGTTGCTACATAAGCAATTTTACCATCTTTATGCAAAGCTAGCCTATCTGCCACAAAGAGCGAGGAGATAATATCGTGTGTTACAACAATACTTGTAGCCTTGAGTTCCTCTTGAGTTTTCACAATAAGTTCATTGATTTGCATAGCAGTGATTGGATCTAATCCCGTTGTCGGCTCATCATAAAGAAGATATTGAGGTCTATAGACGATGAGTCTAGCTAGCGCTGCTCTTTTTTTCATTCCACCAGATAAGTCAGATGGCATTTTTTTTTGGACACCCTTTAAGCCAACTATTTCTAAGGCGTTATCTACCCTGTCTTGTAATTCTTTTTTAGTATATTTTTTTCCAGTATCATAATGTCCATGTTGGGATAAATAAAAGGCGATGTTGTCTTCGATATTCATGGAATCAAAAAGGGCAGATCCTTGAAATAACATCCCCATATTTCTTGTGCAAGAAGTGAGCTTTTCCCCAGAAAGAGTCGTTACATCAATCCCGTCAACTTTAATACTACCCCTATCTGGCTTCGTGATGCCGATTATATGTTTAAGTAAAACACTTTTTCCAACACCGGATCTTCCTAAAATAACTAGAGTTTCCCCTGTTTTAATATTAAGGGTCAGCCCCTTAAGTACTTCATTTCCCTCAAAAGCCTTCCATACATTTTCTACTTCAATCATATAAATAACCTAGAAATCTGCTCTTGTAGAATGTTAAGTCCAAGGGTAATCAAAAAGTTGCTAAAAAGAATGCATGTATAACAGATTACAACACTATTAGTTGTTGCTCTACCAACCCCTTCAGCTCCACCTTTCGTAGCCATCCCTTTATAACAGCTGATGGTAACAATAAAAATTCCAAATACTACGGATTTAACAAAGCCGATAAAAAAATCAATGTTCTTAATGTAATGGGGTAAAGGATCGAAATAACTAAAAGCCGACATCTTAAAAAAGTAGACAGCAATTAAATATCCACCAAACACTCCCATAAAAACACTAAATACAGTTAGTAAGGGCATCATGATGATTCCCGCTATAAAACGAGGTGCTATTAAATAGCGATTAGGGGTAACAGCCATGGTGATTAAAGCGTCAATTTGTTCAGTAACTTGCATACTACCAAGTTCTGCACACATCGCAGCCCCTACGCGTCCCGTAATCATAAAAGCTGTTAGTACAGGACCAAGTTCTGTAAGCATAGCTTTTGCCACCATAATACCTGTTGCACCTGCAAGTCCTTTATCTGCAAGCTGAAAGAAACTCTGAGCTGCAAGCACTAGACCTGTAGAAAATCCTGTCATTGCAACAACAGGCAGTGATAAAACACCGATATTGAAAAGCTGTTCCCTAATAAGATTCCATCGAGGGGGTTTTTTTAAGGTGACAAGGGCTACATCGTAAATCATACGACCGTATTCTCCTATATAAGAGAGGACACTTAGCTTATCTAACCACTTATTCGATAAAATCATGAAACAACTTTTTTTAGCCTTTATTTCGCATTGTAGAAAAAAAAATATTTCAGGTCAAAAGGAATTAAACAATTAATTATATAATTATAATATATTTAAAATAAACAACATCTAATTGTTGGTGTTAGCAGTCGAATAGTTTTGCTAAAATAGAATGATTAAAAAAAATATAGTTTTAATAGTTTAAAGTATGGTCGGCTTATGTTACCATAGCTGTTTGTTGTAAATAAATAGTAGAGGTTATATGGCTGTTAAAAGAACAACAAGTCCTGATATAGGTTTATTAGAAAGTCAGTTTAATCAAATGAATTTAGCTCAAGTTCAGGGAGCGATAAAATTACCTTCTTATGCAGAGTTTGAAAGTCATCCTTTATTTATGCATACAAAGGAAAGCCACGATGTCTACGAAAGACTTACTGAAGTGATTCAAAACGAGGGATTTACACACAACTATACAAGGTTTTTAGATGCGCTATTACAAGAAGATTGGTATTCATATTGTGAAAATTATTTTTTAGAGTTTTCTTACCTTTCAATTATTGCTTTTTTTAATCAACAAATCGATGAAGAGCAACTATGTTGTATTCATACAGTAGCTGAAGCTTATAGAGAACTCCAAAATGGGACCATAGCTTCTTTGGAGGTTCATGTTTTAAGTAGGGAAAACAGGGGTGCTAATACCGATTTTTTAAAGAAGGTTAATCAACCACCTTTTGCAAAAATTAAAAAGGAGCCTATTGTAGGATCTATAAAAACTCAGCCAGAATTAGACCTTATTCAACAAGAATTATTGGATCATATTTCTCAAATAGAAAGCGCTGTAGCGCGTTCAGTGCTTGTCTATGGAGTGCGTTATAATGAAGGTTACTCAATAGAGTATGGGGGGTATAAATTTACAAATCTTCGAGAAAGATATATAAAATCTACTGAAAATAAGGTGGATGTGGTCCTTTTTCCTCATGATTTAGGTGTTAAATTAAACACTTCTATTGCTTTACAACCTCTTCCTAGAGGACTTAAGAATGAATGGATGTTTGGGTATGCAGAAGATGTAAGGTCTATATTAGAAAAAGGAGTAAGACCAGCTTCTGTTGCTTCGCCCCTTTTTGAGACCCCTTATGCACATGGATATACCTTGGGTCCCAAGGGATTGGGCTTGCAGATGCATGATGAAAATTACCATATGCCTCTTGATTTAAATATTCCAATGATTATGAAACAGCGATTTTCTGAGCTTTCTCAAAAAATACTAGCTCTTCCAATTCCTTTAAAAAGCAAAATTGAGCAAAAAGCATGGGAAAACAAACTAAAAAAATGCTCTAATTTTATTTTAGATAGAGAAATAGCTGCTTATCGCCTTGAAACAAATCCTCAAAGAGTCTCTTTATCAGCTTTTTTTGGGAGCTGTTTGATGGAAATAAAGCACTATGAGCATCCCTATTGGTATAACCGTGTATTTTTTCCTCTTATAAAAGAAGTGGTTTACAAGAAATCACCAGGCGAATTAATGCCTACTTTAAAACACAATATTTCTATGCAACTATTTGTAAAAAGCGAAGACTGGATTAAAATTGGGGATTTTAAAAAAGCTAGAGAGGCTGCTCGAGCTATTTTAGATCGAAAAATAAAATCAAAAGCGTTTGAAATATTAGTGATGAAGTCTTTAGAAGTGGGTGCTATAAAAGAGGCGTTGAAAGTACTAAAGATTGCTGATCCACTTGATAGAATTAGAATTTATTCTCAGTTAAAGAAAATTGTTTCAAAATGATGCAGTCGGTTAATTTTAAAAAAGGCAAATATTAGTTGCAAGATGTTGAAAAAGCCTTTATTCTCTTTTTCTTTCTATCTAAAGGACTTGAGGTATGGGAAATAGCCTTTTTGAAGTGCAAGCGGTGTCTAAATATTACAAGCAAAATCATCAAAATATTTTTGCTTTAAAAGAAGTTTCGCTTGTTATAGATAAGCGAGATATTTATGGGATTATTGGGTTAAGTGGGGCTGGTAAATCTACTTTGATTCGTTGCCTTGCAGGCTTAGTTAGTCCAAGTTCAGGACATCTGTTATTTCAAGGTCAAGATATCCATTTATTTAATAAAGAGTCTTTAAGGGGTTTTCGTAAAAATATTGGGATGATTTTTCAACATTTTAACTTACTTAGCTCTCGTACAGTTTTTGAAAATGTAGAATATCCTTTAGAAATTACAAACGTACCTAAAGAAACAAGAGAAAAGCGTATCAATGAGCTTTTAGAGCTTGTAGGACTACAAAATAAAAAAGACAACTATCCATCCCGGCTAAGTGGTGGGGAAAAACAAAGAGTGGGTATTGCCAGAGCTTTAGCTAATGCACCTCAGGTCCTGCTTTGTGATGAGGCAACTTCTGCATTAGATCCTAAAACGACAAAAGAAATTCTAGCCCTTTTAAAAAGGATTAACGAGGAGCTTGGAGTAACTATTGTTTTAATTACCCATGAAATGGATGTTGTGAAATATCTTTGTAATAAAGTGGCTGTTATTGAAAAAGGGAAGATTATAGAAGAGGGGCTAGTCTCTAAGATCTTTGCAGATCCCGAACATATAACAACGAAAAATTTTCTACAAAATGCTTCGCATGACATTCCCGCCGAGTTTTTTCAAGATTCAAATAGGATGCTTTTAAGATTGCGATTTAAAGGAAACGCAGCAGGAGAGCCTATTATTTCAGAGATAGTTAAAAGATTTGATGTTCACGCAAATATTTTACTTGGATGGGTAGATCGTTTGCAGAATCTTACACTTGGCACTTTAGTGATTGCTTTAACAGGATCTAAAGATGAAATAGATAAGACTCTTAAGTATTTTGAGGAAAAAGCAGTGCAGTATGAGGTTATAAAAAATGTCTAGTTCATTAGATTTGGCACTTAACCTTATTCCTCTTCAGTTATGGAACACCCTTTATATGGTTTTTGCTTCCACATTTTTTGCTAGTATTATAGGGATCCCTCTAGGTGTTATTTTAACAGTGACGAGTAAAGGACATATTAAACCAAGTCCAATTTGTTATAAAATTTTAGAGATGATTGTCAACGTGGGACGTTCATTCCCTTTTGCTATTTTAATGGTAGCTCTCATTCCTTTTACAAGGTGGATTGTTGGGACAAGTCTTGGTACAACAGCTGCTATCGTTCCTTTAACACTTGCAGCAGCTTTTTTTGTAGCAAGACTTATTGAAACAAACTTGAGAGAAATAGATCGAAATCTTTTAGAGGCCGCTATCGTGATGGGCTCTAATACTTGGCAGATGATTACTAAAGTTTTATTGCCAGAGGCCTTGCCTTCTATTATTGCTACAATGACCTTAACGATCATTAATCTTATTGGGTATAGTGCTATGGCAGGTGTTGTCGGTGGTGGTGGTTTAGGTCAGGTCGCTATACAATATGGTTATAATAGATTTAACACATTTATTATGGTGGTAACAGTTGTTTTACTAATACTTCTTGTACAACTCGTTCAAGGATTAGGAACATTTTTATCTAATTATATTTCTAAAAAAAGAGGGAAAACACACCATGATTAAATGGCTTTGTTCTGCGCTTATAGGTTTAATTTTAGTTGGATGTTCATCTAAGCCTGGCTTAAAAGTCGCAGCTAGTGCAGTTCCTCATGCTCAAATGCTTGAATTTATTAAACCAGAGCTTAAAGAGCAGGGGATTAATCTTGTTATTATGGTGGTAGATGATTACAACATGCCTAATAGGGCTTTAGCTGAAAAAGAAATTGATGCTAACTTTTTTCAACATATTCCTTTTATGCAAGAGCAGATCAAAGAATTTAAATACCCTATTATAGATTTTGCAAAGATTGAACTTGAACCTATGGGAATCTATTCTATTAAAATCCATGATTTAAAAGAGCTTAAGAACCAAGCTAAGATAGCTATTCCAAATGATCCTACAAATGAAGCAAGAGCTCTTTTTCTTTTCCAAAAAGAGGGTCTTATTGAACTTGATAACCCAAGTAATTTGCAAGCAACTGTTTTGAATATTGTAAAAAATCCAAGGCAGCTTCAATTTATAGAAGTGGATGCAGCTATGACGGCCCGTTCTTTACAAGATGTGGATGCGGCTGCAATTAATACAAATTATGTGCTAGAAGCCAAACTTTCTCCTGAAAAAGATGCCCTTGTTTTAGAGGGGAAGGATTCTCCTTATGTCAATATTTTAGCAATTTGTGTAGGGGACGAAAATAGAGTAGATCTTCAAGCACTGAAAAAGGCCATGACATCAGAGAAGATGAAAGCCTTTATCTTAGAAAAATATAAAGGGGCAGTTATCCCAGTTTTTGAAAGTGCAAATTAAATTTCTAATAATTACTGCTCAAATGAAAGCCCCGCCTGTGTTGTCGTATTTTTAGAAATATCCTCTTTTAGTAATAAAGTGTTTATTACCAAATGGATAAAAATTATCAGCGAATGCATTTCTAGGTTGAAATTGTGCCTATTAAAGCCTTTAATATCTGGTTGTAAACAACTTACGATTAACATAATAGTGACACTTCAACTAAACGCTAATAAACGCCAATAAAACTTGTTAATTAAAACTTTTTTAATATATAATATTAATTATAAATTAATAAAAAGGTTTTTACATGACAACAGAAGTTTTATTAAAAGAGGTGGATTCTGCATTAAGTGAATTAGGAATTTATACAAATCCTATTGAGACATCTGATGCAATAAAAATAGCTAATTCTGTCACGAATTCTTATATACTTGCCAAAACTCTTATGGAGCAAGATAAGGATGAACAGTCAATTCTAGTTAGAATAAATGGTCAGATTTGGCCACCTTTTACACGAGAAGGAGAAGATAAGAATTTATCTAGTCTTAAAAAAATTGGCATAGAAACTAATGTAATTTATAACGATATTAATTATAGATTTCAAGTTTGCAAGTTCCCTGATGCATCAAAAAGATTTGATCAATTTAATACAGATGAACAATATAAAATGATCCCAGCTATATCAAGGGAAATTAAAAAATATCATGAGCTAGAATCGTTTAAGGGGCATTATCCTATAACAGCTACTATGAACAATGCATTTTCCAGATTAAACGATGAGGAAAAAGAATTTGTTAAGAAAATTCACTATGTCATGATGGATCTTGCTACAATCCTTGAAAACGATCACGATAATCTTGTGTTTTCACACAATGATTTATTTTCTTCGAGTATCTATATAGAAAAAAGTGTAGAGCCTACTCGTATTACATTAGTAGATTGGGAATATTCTGGAAAAAATCATAGAGCATTTGATTTAGCTTTTTTATCCTTTAAAACTCATTTCACACCTTTGCACGACATAAAATTAATACGAGAATATGACGGAGCTAACGTTTTTAATACAGAGTATTCATTCCATATGACAAAGCCCTTAATAC